>JACCRH010000324.1 GCA_013813675.1 Gemmatimonadales bacterium | reverse complement strand
CGGCTTCATCGGCAACACCGATCGCTTCTTCGGCGTGCCCCGGAACGGCGAGCGACTGCCCAGCTTCTTCAACCTGAGCGCCAGCGCGGCGTACCTGCTCGACACCGGGATCGGCGGCTTCGAGTTCCGAGCCGACGTGTTCAACCTCTTCAACGGCACCCAGTGGGGCAACTTCGCCAACGGCATCACCGGCGGCGGCAGCCGGACCCAGTTCGGCCGTCCGGGTGATCCGATCGTGCTGCGCTCTCCGGGCCCCCCGCGCCAGCTCCAATTCTCCACCCGCTATGTCTTTTGATAGGCTTCACCCTGTTCGCTAGACATGTCAGGTGTCGTCCCGAGCGGAGCGAGGGATCTTGTGCGCAGGGGTTCGATGGCTGCGAAGAAGATCCCTCACTTCGTTCGGGATGACACGATGACACAGGTATCAGGCAAACTCGTGAACCTCAGACCGGCCCAGCCGAGCCGTCTCGCCTGGGCCACGCTGGCGCTCGGCTTGGCACTCGGGTGCCGTCCGGCGGCGAGAACGACGGCCGCGGAGCTGGCCCGGCTCCCCTGGGACAGCGTCCTCGCGCGGGCCAAGGGGACCACGGTCGTCTGGCGGATGTGGCGGGGCGATCCTTCCATCAACGCCTTCGTCGACCAGTGGGTTGCGCCGAGGGTGAAGGAGCGGCATGGCATCACTCTCAGCGCCGTGGAGGGCCAGGGACCCGAGATCGTGAACCAACTGGTGGTCGAACGGGAGGCCCGGGCGCCAGGGTCCGCGGATCTGGTCTGGATCAACGGCGAGACCTTCGGCAACCTTCGGCAGGAGGGCCTCCTCGACGGACCCTGGGCGGGGTCGTTGCCCAACGCCCGGTTTGTGGACAGCGTGTCGCCGATCATCAGACGAGACTTCGAGCAGGATCCGGCTGGCTACGAGTCGCCGTGGGGACAGGTACAGTTCACGCTGATCTACGATTCGGCTCGCACGCCCGACCCACCCCGGACCGTGGCCGCGCTGGCGAGCTGGATCCTGACCCATCCGGGACGATTCACCCACGACCAGCAGTTCACCGGCACGACCTTCCTCATGACCGTGTTCTACGCCCTGGGCGGGGGGGTTCGAAATTACCAGGGCGGCTTCGACTCGCTTCGGTACGCCACAGGCAGCGCGCAAGTGTTCCACTGGCTGGAACGGCACCGGGCTGCGTTCTGGCGAGGGGGGGAGACCTACCCGCCGGGCGTGGCCGAGCTGCACCGGCTCTTCGCCAACCGCGAGGTGGACTTCTCCATGTCCTACAACCAGAACGAGGCATTGACCAAGGCGCGGCAGGGCGTCCTGCCGGCCACCGCCCGCCCGTTGCTGCTCCAGGACGGCACCATCGCCAACACCCATTTCGTCGGAATCCCGTTCAACGCCGCCCACATCGCCGGGGCGATGGTGCTGGCGAACTTCCTGCTCTCGCCCGAAGCCCAACTGGAGAAGCAGAAGCCCGAGGTGTGGGCCGATGGGACTGTGCTGGCGCGAAACCGGCTGCCGCCGGAATGGGCGGCGCGGTTCGCGCGGCTGTCCCTGGACCCGCGCGCGCTCGCTTCCGACTCGCTGGCCAAGTATGCCCGGCCCGAGGTGTCGCCCCGCTATCGCGAGCGGTTGTCGGCCGATTGGCGTGCCCGGGTGCGACGGGTGGGCCAGTGACCCGCTCCTCCCGCCGCGGCCTGCTCGCGGCCCTGGCGGTCGCGCTGCCGGTGCTGGTGGGCGTGGGCTACAGCGTGCTGGCGAGTGTCGGTCTCACCGGTCCCGGAGCGGCCGGTGGGGGGTCGGCCCGCCTGGTCGCGGTTCTCGGGGAACCGGTCGTCTGGGCCGGGCTCGCCTGGTCGCTCTGGGTGGCGGCCGCATCCACCGCGCTGGCGGCGGCGGGCGCGGTAGCGGTCGCGGCGCTGTTCCGGCGGGGAGCGGGGATCGATCGGATGGCGCGCCTGTTCGCGGTGCTCCCGCTTCCCATTCCTCACCTCGCCGCCGCCGTCGCCGGACTGCTCCTGCTGGGACAGAGCGGGCTCCTCGCCAGGCTGCTGGCGTCGCTCGGTCTGCTCGCGGATCCCGGCGGGATGCCGGCGCTGGTGTACGATCGGGCCGGCCTCGGGCTCATCCTCACGCTGGCCTGGAAGGAGTTCGCCTTCCTCGCGCTGGTCGCGTTCTCGGTGGTTGCCACCAGGGGGGAACGTCTGGAGGAGGTGGCCCGCACGCTGGGAGCGAAGCCTGCGGCGGTCTTTCGCCGGGTCACCTGGCCGCTGCTCTGGCGCGGGATCCTGCCGGCGGTGGTCGCGGCGTTCGTCTTCGTCGCGAGCACCTACGAGGCCACCGCCGTCCTCGCGCCCAGCGATCCGCTGGCGCTCCCGCTTCTCACCCTCGAGCGCTACACCGACGCCGACCTCTCCCGGCGGGGCGACGCGTTCGCGCTGGCGCTGCTTGGAATGACCGTCAGCCTGCTCGCGGTGGCGGCGCACGAGTGGGCGCGGAGCCACTGGGACCGGTTCGAGCCATGACCGAAGGATCGCGCTCGCGACCGGCCGTGCTGGCGGCGCTGGCGCTTTCGGCGCTCGCTCCCCTCGCCCTGCTCCTGCTGGCATCGGTCGGCCGCGACTGGTTCTTTCCGGCGCCCTGGCCGCCCGCGATGACCCTGGAGAGCTGGGGGGATGCCTTCCGTGGCGGAGGGCGCATGGCGGCGGCGCTGGGCACCAGCCTGGTACTGGCGGTGGGCACCGGTCTCGCCGGCGCGGCGGTGGGATGGCCCATCGGGCGGGCGCTGGCGGATCTCAGCGGATGGGCGCGACACCTGGGTGCGTCCGCCGCGTTTCTCCCGGTCGCGGCCCCACCGGTCGCCCTGGCGACCGGCCTCCACCTCTCCGCGCTGACCGCGGGCGTGGCGGGGACCACTGGTGGCGTCTTCCTCAGCCACCTGGTGCCCGCGACGGGCTACGCGGCGCTGTACTTCCTCGGCGTCTTCACCTTGTTCGACCGCCGGGTCGAGGATGAAGCGCGAACGCTCGGGGCGGGGCCGCGGACCGTCCTGTGGCGAGTGACCATGCCGATGATGCGGCGCCAGTTGGGAGAGGCTTTCCTGCTCGGCTTCCTGGTCTCCTGGGCCCAGGTGGCGACGACGCTGGTGATCGGCGGCGGCCGGGTGCGGACCCTGCCACTCGAGGTGTTCGCCTACCTCCAGGCCGGGCAGGACCGCTACGCGGCGACCGGCGCGCTGCTGCTGGTGATCCCTGCCTTGCTGATGCTGGGCGCCGTTCGATTCGCCGTGGCGCGCGCCGAGGCGACACCGCTGTGACGGCACCGGCACTCGAGGTGAGGGGCCTCTCGGTGCCGTTCGGCGATGCGCCCGGACTCCGAGACATCGGCTTCACGCTGGATCCCGGCGAGCGACTCGTGCTGCTCGGAGCGTCGGGGGCCGGAAAGACCACTCTGCTCAGGGCCATCGCAGGGCTCGCGCCGCTCGCGGCTGGGCGGCTCACGGTCGGGGGGCAGGACGTCACGGCGCGCCCAGCCGAATCGCGCGATGCGGTGTACCTGCATCAGACGCCACTGCTCTTTCCCCACCTCAGCATATTCGAGAACGTCGCGTTTCCGCTGCGCATCCGCGGATACCAGGATTCGGAGATCCGGGCATCGGTCGCCGAGCTGCTGGAGAGCGTACGGCTGGACGGCCTGGCCGGCCGGCGGCCGCACACCCTGAGCGGGGGCCAGAAGCACCGCGCGGCTCTGGCGCGGGCGATGGCGGCACGCCCGGCGGTCCTGCTGCTCGACGAGCCGCTCGCGGCGCTGGACCCCTCGCTCCGCGACGAGGTTCGCGCCACCCTGCTCTCGCTCCAGGCCCACTACCGGCCAGCGCTGGTGATCGTCACTCACGACCTCGAAGACGCCGCCGTGCTCGGCGACCGGATCGGCATCCTGCTGGGCGGCACGCTGGCGCAGCTCGACCAGCCGGACCGGCTGTTTCAGCGGCCCGCCTCGCTGGCCGTCGCCCGATTCCTCGGCCTGCCCAATCTCGTCGCCGGCTCGGTAGCGGCGGGCCAGTTCCAGTCCGCGCTCGGTCTCATTCCGGTCGAAGCAGAGTCGCCCAGCGGCCCGGCGACGGCGGCGTTCGGCACCGATGCCCTGCGCCCCGAACCGTGCGGCTCGCTCCAGGGCATCGTGCGGAGCGTCCAGTACGGTCCTCGCGGCGCAACGCTCCGGGTGGACGTGGCCGGCATCGAGCTGGAGGTGGTGACGGGGGCGGGGGCGATCCCTCACCCCGGCGACGAGCTGTCACTCGGGCTGGAACGCGATCGGGTCACCATCCTTCCCGGGATCGGGGATGTTTGATCACTGGCTGCGGATGCTCAAGGACCGGCTGTTCGAGCCGATCGCGCCCGCGATCGGGCGGCGGATCCATCCGCACGTGATCTCCCTGCTGGCGCTCTTGGCCGGGCTGGCTGCCGCCCTGCTCGCGGCGCGGGGATGCACCGGGCCGGCCTTCGCCGCCTGGGCGATCAACCGCGCGTTGGACGGGCTCGACGGCAGTGTGGCACGGGCGGTCGGCTCGCAGAGCGATTTCGGGGGTTATCTCGACATCATGGCTGACTTCGTGGTCTACGCCGCAGTGCCGGTGGGGGTCCTGCTGGGTCATCCGTCGCATATGGCCTGGCCCGCCGCGCTCTTTCTCCTCGCCACCCTTTATGTCAATGCGGCGTCGTGGATGTATCTCGCAGCCATCCTCGAGCGGCGCAATCTGGGAGTCGCGGCAACCGGGGAACGCACCACCGTCACCATGCCGCCGGCGATCGTGGCGGGCACCGAAACCGTGGTCTTCTACTCCCTGTTCCTGCTGGTCCCGGCCTGGGCGCCGCCGATCTTCTGGCTGATGGGGATTCTCCTGGTGTGCAACATCGTGCTGCGGCTGGCCTGGGCCAGGCGCCGGATTCGAGAGGAGGCGGCATGAGGTCTCGGTGGCGGCATTGGCGGAGCCTCGCGACGCTGACAGTCGCCGTGGTGGGGCTCGGCTGCGGTTCGTCGGGCCAGGAAATACCCAAGAGCCAAGGCGCCCGCCTGGAGCAGCGGGTGGGGCGGGTCCTCGTCACGGTCGAGTACAGCCGGCCGGTGGCGCGCGGGCGCCGGCTGTTCGGCGGCATCGTGCCGTATGATAAGGAATGGAATCCGGGGGCCGATGCGGCCAGCACCATCGCCTTCAGCGAAGACGTACTGCTGGAGAACCAGCCGCTGGCCAAGGGCACCTACAGCATCTGGGCCGTTCCCGGGCCGGAGCGGTGGGCCTTCATCCTCAGCCATGCGGCCAAGGTGTTTCACGAGCCGTATCCCGCGGGGAAGGATGCGCTCCGAGTCTCGATCAGGCTGGAGACGGGGCCGCACATGGAGACGCTGGGGTTCTACTTTCCGATGGTGGACGCCGACAGCGCGCTGCTCCACCTCCACTGGGGTGAGACGGTAGTACCGGTCAGGGTGCGCGCCCGCTGAGGGTGCGTAGGTCGAAGCATTCCGAAGAAGATCCC
>JACCRH010000314.1 GCA_013813675.1 Gemmatimonadales bacterium | reverse complement strand
CGCGACCGGGGCGATCGCGACCACGCCAGCGATCACGTCGAGAACGTCATCGCCATCAACCGCGTCGCCAAGGTGGTCAAGGGCGGCCGGCGGTTCTCCTTCAATGCGCTGGTGGCGGTTGGTGACGGCAAGGGCAAGGTCGGCATCGCGACCGGCAAGGCCAACGAGGTCTCCGAGGCGGTGCGCAAGGCGGTGGAGGCGGCCAAGCGGTCGATGGTGGAGCTGCCCAAGACCGGCTCGACCATCCCCCACGAGGTGGTGGGCCGGCACGGCGCGGGGCGCGTGTTGCTCAAGCCCGCGGCCACCGGAACCGGCGTGATCGCCGGCGGCCCGGTGCGCGCGGTGCTGGAGTGCGCCGGGATCACCGACATCCTGACCAAGAGCCTCGGCTCCACCAATCCGCACAACATGGTGCGGGCCACGATGGACGGGCTCACCAGTCTGGTCTCGGCCCGACAGGTGGCGCGGGAGCGCGGCGTCGACCTCGATCAGATCGCCTATAAGCCGAGGCAGGGAGCCTGATCATGGGGCGCAATCCAGCGGTCGGACGACAGGGCCCCCGGCATCACGCGGCGGTGATCCCCAGCGAGGACAAGGCGAAAACGCTCGAGGTGAAGCAGATCCGCTCCACCATCGGGCACCCGGACACCATGCGGCGCACACTCGAGGCGCTCGGGCTGCATCATCACCAGCAGACGGTCCAGGTCGCCAACACCGCCTCCTCGCGGGGCATGTTGTTCAAGGTACGGCACCTGATCCAGGTCAAGCCGGCGGGCAAGCAGGGTGCGTCAACTGCGTGAACGGTGAAAGGTGAAAGGTGAACGGGTAAGCCGTTTACCTCTTTTACCATTACCGTTCACTGTTCACGTTTTTTCGGAGTTTCCGATGGCTGAAAAGATTACCTTATCGTCGCTCGCTCCCCGCCGGGGCTCGACCCAGCCGCGCAAGCGCGTGGGCCGCGGCCCGGGGTCGGGGCTGGGGAAGACGTCGGGCAAGGGCCACAAGGGGCACAAGGCGCGCACTGGGGGCTCGACCAACCCCGGATTCGAAGGCGGCCAGATGCCGATGTACCGCCGGCTGCCCAAGCGGGGGTTCACCAACCCGTTCAAGGTGACGGTGCAGGCGGTCAACCTGTCGCAGCTCAAGAAGGTGGGCACCACCGATGTGAGCCCCGAGACGCTGTATTCGGCGGGCCTCATCGGCAAGGTGGACCGGCCGGTGAAGCTGTTGGGCACCGGTGACGCCGACCGGTCCTATACGGTACGAGGCGTGGCATTGTCGGGGTCGGCCCGCGCGAAGATCGAGGCGGCCGGCGGCAAGATCGAGGGGTAATGACCACACCCCGTGTCCCCAACCTGGCGATCGACGACGAGCTGAAGCGGAAGCTGCTCTTCACGCTCACCATCCTGGTGATCTACCGGATCGGCGCCCATATCGCCGCGCCGGGCGTGAACGTCACGGCGCTGGCCGATTTCATCCGCAACTCTGCCGCCGCCGGCTTCTTCGGCCTCTACGACGCGCTGGGCGGCGGCCTTTCCCGTGCCACGGTGTTCGCGCTCGGGATCATGCCCTACATCTCGGCCTCCATCATCTTCCAGCTCGCCGGTGGGATCGCGCCGTCGATCGGCAAGATGCAGAAGGACGAGGAAGGAAAGAAGAAGATCACGCAGTGGACCCGGTACCTCACCGTGTTCATCGCGTTGTCCCAGGCCTACACGTTCGCGCTCTTCACCGAATCCATTCCCGGCGCGGTGCCGAGCCCCGGTTTCTCCTCCCGGCTCATCATGGTGGTGACCCTTACCGCCGGGGCGATCTTCGTGATGTGGCTCGGTGAGCAGATCACCGAGCGCGGCATCGGCAACGGCATGAGCCTGCTCATCACCTTCTCGATCCTCGAGCGGCTCTGGCCCGGCAGCCTTCAACTGCTTCAGTTCGTACGGACCGGCGTGGTGACGGCGTTCGGCGCAGTCGCCTTCCTGGCGATCCTGGTGCTGGTCATCGCCGCCGTGGTGGCGATGACTATCGCGGCCCGGAGAATCCCCATCCAGATCCCCCGCAAAGTCATGGGGCGAGGCCGGATCCGCGAAGGGCAGAAGACTTTCATCCCCATTCGGCTGATCACCGCCGGGGTGATGCCGATCATCTTCGCCCAGACCATCATCATCGTTCCCGGCACGCTGGCCAGCTTCACCCAGAATCCCGTGCTGCAGGATCTGGCGGGCTTCTTCACGCCGGGCGACTGGCCCTACAACCTGACCTTCGGTGCGATGATCCTGGTGTTCAGCTACTTCTACACCTCGATCATCTTCAACTCGGTGGACTTGGCCGAGAACCTGAAGAAGCAGGGCGGATTCATCCCGGGGGTGAAGCCGGGGGCCAGCACCGCGGACTACATCGACGGCGTCCTCGGGCGGATCACGCTGCCCGGGGGCCTCTTCCTGGCGGCGATCGCGATCCTCCCGATCCTGGTGTCGGGATGGTTCAACATCCCCAATTCCGGCTTCGGCGGCACGTCGGTCCTGATCGTGGTCGGGGTGCTGCTCGATACCATCGCGCAGGTGGAGCAGCATCGCACCCTTCGCAAGTACGATGGCTTCATGAAGACCGGGCGGGTCAAGTTCCGAGGCCGGCAACAGCGATATATGTAGCTGGCAGCTTTCAGGTATCGGCTATCAAAGGTGCTCGGCGAGCTGCCGAGAGCGTCCGGTCCCTGCCGTCATCCTGAGCGAAGCGAAGGAGCCGAAGCGAGCCTTTGGCTCCTTCGCTTCGCTCAGGATGACAGGAACAGGACTTTGGCCGCGCCAGGCACCTCTGACAGCCGATAGCTTTCTCATGAGGTGCCACATTGGATATCCTATTGATGGGCCCGCCCGGCGCCGGGAAGGGGACCCAGGGCGCCATTCTGGGCCAGGCCATGGGCCTGCCCAAGGTCGCCACCGGCGACCTGCTGCGCGACGCCGTCAAGCGCGGCACCCCGCTGGGGCGTGAGGCCAAAGCGGTGATGGAGGCGGGTCACCTGGTGGGCGACGACATCATCCTCGGCGTGATGCGCGAGGAGGTGGGAAAGCCGGAAGCGGCCAAGGGCGTGATCTTCGACGGCGTGGTTCGCACCGTGCCCCAGGCCGAGGGGCTCGACCGGCTGCTCTCGGAGAAGAACCGGACGGTTGACGCGGTGCTGTTCTTCGACGTCAGTGACGACGAGATCCTGGCCCGCCTGGAGCGGCGACGGTCCATCGAGGGACGAGCCGACGACGACCCGGCCGCGGTTGCCACCCGGCTCCGCGCCTACCGGGAGCAGACCGCACCGGTGCTTGCCTGGTACGAAGCGCGCGGTGGGGTGCATCGGATTCCCGCCGTCGGCACGATCGAAGAGATCTCCGCACGAGTGAGGCGCGCCCTGGGGAAATGATCACGCTCAAGTCGTCGCGGGAGATCGAGATCATGGCGCGGGCCGGGCGCATCGTGGCCGGCACGCTCGCGCTGATGCGCGAGATCGTTGGGCCCGGAATGACCACCGAGGACCTCGACGCCGCCGCGGAGGAGTACATCCGGCGCCACGAGGGCGCGGTGCCCTCGTTCAAGGGACTCTACGGCTTCCCCAAAACGCTCTGCACGTCGATCGACGAGGAGATCGTCCATGGGATTCCCTCCTCGCGCCGGACGCTCGCCGAGGGGAGCATCGTGAGCGTGGATGTAGGGGTCCAGCTCGAAGGGCTCCATGCGGATAGCGCCACCACGCTGGCGGTGGGCCGCATCGCGCCGGAGACCGAGCGATTGATGAAGGTCACCCGCGAGTCGTTGGCGGCCGCGATCACCCAGGCTCGTGTCGGGAATCACGTGGGCGACATCGGCCACGCGGTGCAGGAGATTGCGGAGGGCGCCGGGTTCGGGGTGGTGCGGGAGCTGGTGGGGCACGGGATCGGCACCCGGTTCCACGAGGAGCCCCAGGTTCCCAACTATGGGGCCCCGCGACGGGGACCCCGCCTGCTCGAGGGGATGACGCTCGCCATCGAGCCCATGATCACCATGGGGAGCCCGACCACCCGGACGCTGAGCGACAAGTGGACCGTGGTGACGGCCGACGGCAGCCTCTCCGCCCACTTCGAGCACACCGTGGCGATCACCGCTAACGGGCCGAGGATTCTCACCGCGGCCTGAGCTCACGGCCGATCGAATAGCCGCTCCGCCAGCTGCTCAGCCTCTGCCACACCCGCCATCTTGCCGGCCGCCGCCTGAATGATCAGGCTGAACTCCGAGCCGGGCGGCTCGTCTGCCAGATTCAGCCGGATCGCCTGCCACGCCCCCCGGGCGGCTCCGGCGGCCAGGAAAACGGCAGTTCCGGCATCGCCGCGAGCGGTCTGCAGCCCCCGTTCGACCAAGGCCGTTCCCAGCGCCGCGACTTCAACGCAGCCACCCAGCACGTCACGCTGGATCTCGGCGCCCTCGCGCAACGCCGAGCGCTTCCGGCGCTCGCGCAACTCCCGCTCGGCATCGCTCCCTCGAGGCAGCGCCAGCGCCTGCTCGAACCGGCGGAGCGACTCGGCGTCCGCCGACGCGAGGGTCAGCAGCTCCTGCCGCAGGCCCTCTGCCCGCGCCCGTGCCGCCCGCGCCTCCTCATGGACCAGGGCATACGCCTCGCGCTCCGCGGTCAGCGCGGCGACCATCTCCACCAGCGCCGCCGCCATCGCCGCGGTCAGAGCGGCGGCGGAGCCGCCGGCCGGCGAAATGTTGGGTCGGGCGATAGCCCGGGCCCAGTCGTCAACGGAAGAGGCACGCGTGGCGACGGCATCAGGCATCATGAGGATCTCGAAACTTCAACGGAGCTTACCACTCCGAGCAGCCATGAATGAATCACCGGATTCCCGGCCACGACCGGCGTGTGTTCGATGCCCACATCAAGCCCCGCAAAGTCGGTAACCAGTCCTCCCGCCTCCCGGATCAGCAACGTGCCCGCCGCGATGTCCCAGGCGGAGAGCTGCTGCTCCCAGAATCCGTCGAACCTCCCGGCTGCGACATCCGCCAGATCTAGCGAAGCCGCGCCAGGACGCCGGACCCCACTGGCCTGGCTGGCGACCCGGCTGAACTGCTCCAGGTATTCGGCGATCCGGCTCGTGTCCTTGAACGGGAAGCCGGTGCCGATGAGCGCGAAGCTGGGATCGTCGATGGCGGAGACCGAGAGTTGCCGCTCGCCGTGCCAGGTACCCCCTCCACGCGACGCGGTGTAGATCTCGCCGCGCGGCACGTTGACGACCGCGGCTGCCTCGAGCACCCCATCCACCGCGGCCGCGATCGACACCGCATAGCTCGGAAAATCGTGCAGGAAATTGGTGGTGCCGTCCAGCGGGTCCACGATCCAGACCAGACCCTCGGTCACCACCTCCGGCTGTAGTTCCTCGCCCACGATCCGGCTGCCGGGCTCCGCGGCCAGGAGCACTTCCGTGACGATGTGCTCGGCCGTGCGGTCCACGTTGGTCACGAAGTCCCGGCTTCCCTTGAGGGTCCATCCGCGGGGATCGGCCGGGCGCTCCACTCCCCGGAGATAGGCCGCCGCCCGCTCCGCCGCGGTCCGGGCCAGATGCAGTAAGTCTAAGGAGGACACCATCTTGCTGGCCCTGGGAGAACCGGGTAAGTTGTCGGGTATGGCGCGCATATTCTCGGGAATCCAACCCTCCGGCGAGTTGCACATCGGCAACTGGCTCGGGGCGGTGCAGAACTGGGTGAACCTGCAGCGCAGCTACGACTGCATTTTTTGCGTGGTCGACCTGCATGCGGTCACCGGCAAATACGACCGGGAGAGCCTCGCGGGCCGCACCCGCGAGATGGCGATCGGTCTGCTCGCCTGCGGCATTGATCCTGCCCAATCGGTGCTATTCGTGCAGTCCCACGTACCGGAGCACAGCGAGCTGCAATGGCTGCTCAACACCGTCACGCCGATCGGCGAGCTCGAGCGGATGACCCAGTTCAAAGATAAGTCCCAGCGATTCGAAAGTGTCCCGGCGGGGCTGCTGAACTACCCGGTGTTGATGGCCGCGGATATCCTGTTGTACCGGGCCGATCTCGTGCCCGTGGGCGAGGACCAGACCCAGCACCTGGAGCTGACTCGGGAGATCGCGCGCCGCTGGAATGGCGAGTTCGGCAATGGTGCAGACTATTTCCCGGAGCCCCAGCCGCTGCTGACCGAAGCCAAGCGGATCATGGGCCTGGACGGGCAGGCAAAGATGTCCAAGAGCCTG
The DNA here is from genome assembly GCA_013813675.1 of Gemmatimonadales bacterium. GTDB lineage: Bacteria > Gemmatimonadota > Gemmatimonadetes > Gemmatimonadales > GWC2-71-9 > CAVVWJ01. The sequence continues at coordinate 432 of JACCRH010000314.1, read as the reverse complement.
GGCAACACCATCGGGTTGCTCGACTCACCCGACCAGATCTGGCAAAAGCTTCGGCCGGCCAAGACCGACCCGGCGAGGGTGACCCGCAAGGATCCGGGCAACCCCGAGGTGTGCAACATCTACCATCTACACGGCTACTTCTCTCCCCCCGCCACGATCGCCACCGTGGCGGACAACTGCCGGGGCGCAAAATGGGGATGCCTCGATTGCAAGCGGGAGCTGGCCGACAACATGATCCGCGCCCTCGCGCCGATTCGGGAACGGGCCCTCGCGCTGCAGGAGCGGCCCGAGAGGGTCGACGAGATGCTCGCCGAGGGTGCTGCGGCCGCGCGCCGGATCGCGGGGGAGACCATGCGCGAGGTCAGGGATCGGATGGGTTTCATGCCGCGCCGGGAAGTGGCGACGATGTCACCCTGAGCGCAGTCGAAGGGG
>JACCRH010000289.1 GCA_013813675.1 Gemmatimonadales bacterium | reverse complement strand
ATCCTCCAGATCCTGGCCATCATGATCACCGGCATCATGGCGCTGGGGGCGGTCTTCGGGGCGATCAACACCATGTACGCGGCGGTGGCGGCGCGAAGCCCGGAGATCGCGGTGCTCCTTACCCTCGGCTTCCATCCCCGAAGCGTCCTGGCCAGCTTCCTCGCCGAATCCGCGCTGATCGCGCTGGTGGGAGGCGTGATCGGAGTCCTGCTGGCGCTCCCCATCAACGGCATGATCACCAGCACCACCAACTGGGCCAGCTTCAGCGAGATCGCCTTCAGCTTCCGGGTGACGCCGGGCCTCCTGCTGGCGGGGCTCACCTTCGCGGTGGTGATGGGGCTGGTGGGCGGGTTCTTCCCGGCACGGCGAGCGGCGAAGCAGCCGGTGGTGCAGGCGCTGCGGTAGGCTATGCCGGAGGCTCCGGACTCCCCTCTCTCACGCAGGGATCTTCTCCGGCAGGCGGGTCTCGCCGCCGCGGCGCTGATGCTGCGGACGTCCCTCGCCGCGTGCGCCGCCAGCCCCCCGGTGGATCCGGACCGGTCGCGCCTGGCCAAGTGGACCGCGGCGCTTCGCGCGGAGGGGCTGGCCCGGCCCGAGGTTCCGTTCGGGCGTGCCGTCATCCGCGTCGGCGAACTCGCCGCCGGCACGCCTTACGAGTCGTCCACGCTCGAGGCATACCTGCGGGCGGGGGGGAGTCCGTCAAACACCGAACCGCTCACGCTCTCGCTCACCCGTTTCGACTGCGTCACGCTGGTGGAGGCCTGTCTCGCGGTGGCGCGAGTGGCCGACGAGCGCGCGGCGACGTGGAAGCTCTTCGGGCACGAAGTGGAGCGGATGCGCTACCGTGGCGGGGTGCGCCGCGGGTACGCGTCGAGGCTGCATTACTTCAGCGAGTGGATCGCGGATGGAGCGCGGCACGGCTTGCTCCGCGATCTGGGCGCTGAGCTCGGTGGGGCCGAGGATGCGCGCCCGCTCCGCTTCATGACCGAGCATCGTGGCAGCTACCCCGCCCTGGCCGACGACGGCGCGTTCCGGGAGATCGAGACCGTGGAGCGCCGGCTCGACGGACGGCCCCGCCGGGTGGTCCCGACCGGGCGCATCGCCGACGTCGCCGAGCGGATCGAGACCGGCGACGTGCTTGCCTTCGCGACCGCGATACCCGGACTCGACGTGACCCACGCCGCCTTTGCCTACCGGGACGCAACCGGCATCCTCCGGGTTCTGCACGCGCCGCTGTCGGGAGGAGTAGTGGAAGTCACCCGTGCCACGCTTCCGGAGTACGTCGCGGCGATTCGGCGCTCCACCGGAATCCTGGTGGCCCGGCCACTGCCGTCATCGTGAGGCGGGTGGTGCCCGCAACCGATTCAGCGCCTCGGCGTCGGTGAGGTCGAGCCTGAGGGGGGTCATCGACACCAGTCCTCGCTCCACCGCCCAGCGGTCGGTTCCCTCCTCCACCTCCTCGACCGGCACCACGGTCAGCCAGAAGTGCTGGCGTCCCATCGGATCCTGTCCGGGAACCACTCGGCCATCGTAGTGCCGCACCGACTGGTGCGCCCAGCAGATACCCGACGGCTCCGGCGGCAGATTGACGTTCACCAGGCAGAGCGAAGGCTCGGCGATCAGCATCTCCAGCACTCGGGTCACGTAGGGCCGCAGTCGCGCGAAGTCCGGCTCGCTGCCCTGCGTCGGCGTACTGAAGGCGATCCCGCGCAATCCGAGCAGCGCCGCCTGCTTGGCCGCGGCCAGGGTGCCCGAGTGCCACATGGCGTTGCCGAGGTTGGGCCCCAGGTTGATTCCCGACAGCACCAAATCGACTTTCTCCCACATGTGCACGCCGAGCGCGACGCAATCGGCGGGTGTACCGTTCACCCGGTAGGCCTCGAAACTCCCGATCGGCGTGGGGCGCAGCGACAGCGGACGAGAATGGGTGATCGCGTGCCCCATCGAAGACTGCTCGACGTCGGGCGCGTAGATCCGGACCTCGGCGAACTCCTTCGCGACCTGGGCGAGCGCGAGCAGGCCGGGGCTGTAGATGCCGTCGTCGTTGGCGATGAGGATGCGCATTGCTGAGGTATACATGCGAGTCAGCCTGATCCACAATCCCGCCGCGGGCGACGAGGGGCACTCCGTCGAGCGGCTCCTTCAGGAGCTGAAGGACGCCGGTCACGAGGCCCGCGCCTGGTCCACCAAGAAGGAGAAGTTGGAGAAGGCGCTCGAGGATCCGGGTGACCTCGTGGTGGTCGCGGGCGGCGACGGCAGCATCAAGAAGGTCGCCATCGCGATCGCCGGCCGCGGAATCCCCATGGCCATCCTGCCGATCGGCACCGCGAACAACATCGCCAAATCGCTCGGCGCGCTGGGCTCGGTCCGCCAGCTCATCGAAGGCTGGCGGCGCGGAGAGCGCCGGCGATTGGCAGTCGGCACCGTGGCGACCCGGTGGGGAGCGATGCGGTTCGTCGAGTCGGTGGGTGTGGGAATCTTCACCGAACTGGTTACCCGGGGGGATTCCGAGGTCAACGACAACACGGCCGGCTTGACCGGCCATGCGATCGACCGGGCCCTGCTGCTGCTCCAGAGCATCGTGGCGGAACGGGCTCCACGGTTCCGCCGCCTGGAGCTGGACAGCTGCGACCTGTCGGGGGACTACCTGCTGGTCGAGGCGATGAACATGCCGCTGGTCGGCCCCAACGTTACGCTGGCGCCAGGGGCGGATTACGGCGACGGGGAGCTCGAGCTGGTGACGGTCGCCGAGCCGGAGCGCGAGGTCCTGGCGGAGTATGTGAGGGCTCGGCTGAGTGGCGGGGCTGCGCCGCCGGAGCTCACCGTGCGGCGAGGCAGCCGGGTGACCATGCGCGCCTCGCCCGGCGAGCTCCATGTTGACGATGCGGCATGGCGCCCGGAGCTGCCGGCCGACCTCAGCGCGTCGGCCCGCAACCTGGACGAGGGAGAGGTGACCGTCGCGCTGGACGAAGCCGGGGTCGAGGTTCTGGTCGGCTCCGGCCGATGACCGATGGGGCCAGGCAGGTGCAGCGCACCTACCTGCTGCTCACGCTGCTCTCCACCCTGGCGGCGTCGTTCATCTGGGGCATCAACACGCTCTTTCTGCTCGACGCCGGCCTCAACAACACCGAGGCGTTCGCGGCCAACGCCTTCTTCACCGCGGGCATGGTCGTCTTCGAGGTCCCCACCGGGGTCCTGGCCGATACCTGGGGCAGGCGCGCTTCATACCTGTTCGGGGCCGCCACCCTGCTGGTCACCACGCTGCTCTATCTCGCGATGTGGCGGGCACACGCACCGCTCTGGGGATGGGCCGTCGCCTCCGCCCTCATCGGTCTCGGGTTCACCTTCTTCTCCGGCGCGACCGAGGCCTGGCTGGTCGACGCGCTCGCCTTCAGCGGCTTCAAGGACCAGCTCGAGTCGGTATTCGCCAGGGGACAGATCGTGGGAGGTGCGGCGATGCTGACGGGGTCGGTCGCGGGGGGGCTCATCGCGCAGGCCACCAACCTGGGCGTGCCCTATATCGTGCGGTCGATCCTGCTCGGGCTCACGCTGGCCGCGGCGTTCCTGCTGATGAAGGATCTCGGATTTTCCCCCGATCGAAGCACCAGTCCGCTGGTCGAAATGAGGAAAGTGGTGCGCGCGTCGGTCGACAACGGATGGAGGAATCGCCCGGTGCGCTGGCTCATGCTGGCCGCGCTCTGCGCCGGCGGTGTCAACATCTTCGCCTTCTATGCCCTGCAACCCTACCTGTTGGAGCTGTACGGCGATCCGCATGCCTTTGGCATCGCCGGCCTGGCGGCGGCCGTCATCGCCGGCACCGAGATGGTCGCGGGCGCCCTGGCGCTTCGAGTCCGCCGGCTCGTCGCCCGCCGCACCCACGCCCTGATCATGGCCTCGCTGCTGGGCGTCGCCTCGCTGGCTCTGCTGGGCTGGTCGCCAAAGTTCGGTCCGGCGGTCGCGCTCCTCGTCGTGTGGGGACTGGCGTTCTCGGTCACCGTCCCGATACGGCAGGCGTATCTCAACGGGATCATACCCTCGGAGCACCGCGCCACCATCCTGTCGCTCGACAACCTGCTGGCCTCCGCCGGGGGCGTCGCGGCACAGCCCGCGCTGGGGCGGGTGGCGGATCTCCGGGGGTATCCCGCGGCATACCTGATGGGCGCCGTCATTCAGCTGGCGGCGGTGCCCTTCCTGCTCCTGGCCCGCCGGGAGAACGCGCCCGGGGATCGGATAGAGGAATGAGACCCACTCGACGAGCCGTGCTCCGGGCGATGGCCGCCGGGACCGCCGCGGCCCTGCTCCGCCCTCTCTCGGCCCTCGCACTCCCCGCGCCGATCACCCGGCCGATCCCGTCCAGCGGCGAGCGGCTCCCGGTCGTCGGGCTGGGGACCTGGATCACCTTCAACGTCGGCGATGACCCCGAGCTGGGTGACGAATGCGCCGCGGTCATTCGGGCCTTCTTCCGGGAAGGCGGCCGGATGATCGACTCCTCGCCGATGTACGGCTCGTCGCAGGCGGTCGTCGGGTACGGCCTGCGGAAGCTCGGCAGCCCTCCATCGCTGTTCTCGGCCGACAAGGTCTGGATCTCGTCGGGCTCGCGGGGGCCGGACCAGATAGAGGAATCCCGAGGCCACTGGGGTGTGAGCCGCTTCGACCTGCTCCAGGTGCACAACCTTCTGGCGTGGGAGGAGCACCTCTCCACCCTCTTCGCGATGAAGGCCGGCGGCAGGGTCCGCTACGTAGGGATCACGACCTCGGAAGGGCGGCGACATCGGGAGGTGGAGGAGATCATGAGGACCCACCCGATCGACTTCGTGCAGGTCTCCTACAACGTGCTCGACCGGGAGGTCGAAGGCCGCATTCTGCCACTGGCCCAGGAGCGCGGCATCGCCGTCATCGTCAACCGGCCATTTCGGGAGGGAGCACTGATCCGGCAGGTCGAGCGCCATCCGTTGCCGTCATTCGCCTCCGAGATCGCCGCGGCCAACTGGGCGCAGTTCCTCCTCAAGTTCATCGTCTCCCATCCGGCCGTCACCTGCGCCATACCCGCGACCAGCCGGGTCGCCCATGTGATCGAGAACATGGGCGCCGCGGCCGGCCTCCTTCCCGACGCCGCCCTGCGCCGCCGAATGGCGGCCCACGTCGAGCGGCTCTGATGCCGGAGTGGTGGACCTACACCCTCTCCGACTTCCTGTTGTTCTCGCCTCGGACGTACTACCGGCTGATCCAGCGCCACAACGAGGCAGTGTGGCCGGCGCACCTCGTGACGCTGATCCTCGGCCTGGTGATCGCGGCGTCGTTGGCCCGGCCCTCGGCCCAGCGGGGCCGCGTCGTCTCCGGCATCCTGGCCCTGATCTGGATCTGGGTGGCGTGGGCCTTCGTCTGGCGGCGCTACGCCACCATCAACTGGGCGGCGGGGTACCTGGCCTGGCTGTTGGGCTTGGAGGCGCTGCTGCTGGCCTGGATCGGTGTGATCCGTGGGAGACTGGCCTTCGGCTGGACGCCCGATGCGACCGGGTTTCTTGGTATCGGGTTGATCGGTCTCTCCGTCCTCGTCTATCCCATGCTCGCCCCTCTCCTGGGGCGCGGCTGGCATCAGGCGGAGGTGTTCGGAATTGCCCCGGACCCGACCGCGATCGCGACGGTCGGCCTGATGTTCCTGGTCGGCGGACGGGCCCGCTCGGCTTTGTTGGCGGCACCGGCCCTCTGGTGCCTGGCCGGCGGGCTGACGCTCTGGGCCATGCACTCGCCGGAGGCCTGGCTTCTGCTGGGGACGGCACTGTCGGTTCCCGTTGGCATCGGCGCCAAGCGACGCCCCACCCAGGGCGCTAGAGGTCGACCAGCACCTTGAACCCTCCGTACGACATGCGCTTGTGGTCGAAGGGCATGGAATCGGGATCGTTCATCACCTTCAACATACGCGGGTCCTTCATCACCTTGGCGTTGACGCGGTCGCGGTGCGCGCGCGACTTGTACACTATCCAGGAAAAGACCACCGTCTCGCCGGGCTTGACCCTGGTCCTTCGCGGAAACGGCACGCCCATGCCCTTCACGTTCAGGTCGTCGCCGACACACTCCCGGTACTCCAGCGCGCCGTGCTCCCGCCAGACCTTGCCCGCCATGCGCGCCACGCGCCGGTATTTCTCCATCTGCCTTCTGGGTACGGCCAACAGAAATCCATCGACGTATGCCATCCGACCCTCCTTGTCGCTTCGAATGCCTGCTTCACTGACGTGGTGGTCTCAAGAATTAATCCATTCCCGCTGGGAGTGTCATGTGTCACACAGCGCCCGGCCTGACGCCTCCTCCCCTTGCCCCTTAGCCAGCCCCGAACGGATACTATCCCCACCGTCGCCGATGTCTACCCGAAACCGACCCGAGCCCCCTGCCCTCCCCCCCCTCGATGACCGACCTCACCGCCGTCCTTCTCCTGATCGCCGCCGGCCTGACCGGGCTGGTGCTCATCCCTTTTGGCCTCCCCGGGCTCTGGGTGATCGTGCTCGGCATCCTGGGCTACGGCTGGCTCACCGACTTTCAGACCCTGTCCGCGGGGTTCCTCGCGCTGGTGATCGGGCTGGCGGCGCTCGGGGAGCTGGCCGAGGCGTGGATCGGCTTCCGCTTCGCGCAACGATACGGCGGGTCGAGCCGAGCCGGGTGGGGAGCGCTCATCGGTGGACTGGTGGGGGCCGTGGTGGGGGTGCCGGTGCCTGTCGTGGGATCGGTGATCGGCGGGTTCGTCGGAGCGTTCGCGGGGGCAGCGCTGTTCGAGTACTCGCGGGCGCGGCGCTCGGACGGCGCCGTCAGGGCCGGGTGGGGTGCGGTGCTCGGCCGCGCCGCGGCGGCGGCGGTGAAGATGGCGGTGGGGGTCGCACTGGTGGCGGGCACCCTCTTCCTGGCGTTGCGGGGATGAGGTGATCCCGCCCTGCCAGCTTGAGCGCGGTCCGTGCTTGAGCTACCCTATCCTGTCCCCCGGTCCCCCGCTCTCTCCAGGCTTCCTCATCCGCTGAGCGCCATGGAACCCACACCAGTCACCCAGCTCTCGCCGATCGACTACGCCGTCATGGCCGTGTACTTCGTGGCGGTCCTGGGGGTCGGCTGGGGACTTCGCCGCCTCACCCGCACCAGCACGGACTTCTTTCTCTCCGGCCGGTCGCTCCCGCCCTGGATCACCGGCCTGGCGTTCATCTCCGCGAACCTGGGCGCCCAGGAGGTCATCGGCATGGGGGCGTCAGGGGCCAAGTACGGCATCGCCACCAGCCACTTCTATTGGGTCGGCGCGATCCCGGCGATGGTCTTCGTCGGGCTCTTCATGATGCCGTTCTACTACGGCTCGCGAGCCCGCTCCGTGCCTGAATATCTCCGGCTCCGGTTCGACGAGAAGACCCGCACCCTGAACGCGGCCTCCTTCGCCGTCATGACGATCTTTTCCTCCGGCGTCTCGATGTATGCCATGGGGAAGCTGCTCAATCTCCTCCTCGGGTGGAGCTTCGACGTCAGCATCATCGTCTCCGCGATCATCGTGCTGGCCTACATCCTGCTCGGCGGCCTCACCAGCGCGATCTATAACGAGGTCCTCCAGTTCTTCCTGATCGTGTTCGGGTTCATTCCTCTGGTGGCGCTGGGGCTGTACGCGGTCGGCGGCTGGGACGGGCTTTCCGACCGGCTGGCCGAAGTGGCGGTCGGCCGGGGCTTGCCGAGCGGGGCGTACACCCACACCTGGTCGCACCTGGGGAACCCCTCGCAGAATCCCATCGGGGTGGAGTGGTTCGGCCTGGTGATGGGACTCGGCTTCGTGCTCTCGTTCGGGTACTGGTGCACCGACTTCCTCGTCGTCCAGCGCGCCATGGCGGCCGATTCGATGACCGCCGCGCGGCGCACCCCGCTGATCGCGGCGGTGCCGAAGATGTTGTTTCCCTTTCTGGTGATCTTGCCGGGAATGATCGCGCTGGTGCTGGGGGCCGGAGACGGGGCCGGCGCCAGCCAGGGTCTGGTGCCCGCCAAGCTGGCCGCCGACGGCGCGCCGCTGCTCGACAGCGCGGGCCGGGTGGTGCTGGACTACGACCTGGCCACCCCGATGATGCTGGTGCGGCTCTTCCCCTCGGGGATGCTCGGCCTGGGGCTGACGGCGCTGATCGCCTCGTTCATGTCGGGGATGGCGGGCAACGTCACCGCCTTCAACACCGTCTGGACCTACGACATCTATCAGAGCCACATCCGCCGCGGCGCGTCGGACGAGCACTACCTCTGGATGGGCCGCGTGGCCACCGTCGGCGGCATCGTGCTGGCGATCGCTGCAGCATACGTGGCGAGCGCGTTCAACAACATCATGGACCTGCTGCAGCTCATCTTCGCCTTCGTCAACGCGCCGCTCTTCGCCACCTTCGCGCTGGGGATGTTCTGGCGCCGCACGACCGGGCACGGCGCGTTCGCCGGCCTGGTTGCCGGAACGCTGGCGGCGGCGATCCACCATGGCCTGACCCTGGCCGCCGGCGTGCGGCCCGGGGTCAAGGGCGGCTACTTCGGGGTGCTGCACACCTATCACAGCGAGCTGGCCCAGACCTTCTGGACGGCGATCGTCGCGTGGGTCACCTGCTTCCTGGTCACCATCCTGGTGAGCCTCGCCACCCGGCCGCGTCCGGCGGAGGAGCTGCGCGGGCTGGTCTACTCGCTCACGCCCCGGCTCACCGACCGCGACCTGCCGCTTCGGTCCCGGCCGTGGGTGCTGGCCGTGGTGGTGCTGGTGCTGACCGCCGCGTTGAACCTGGTCTTCTTCTAGGGGGACGGAGATGAGCGGAGCGTCGGGCCTCGACATCCGGCTGCCCATCGGGGGGCTGTTCACCGTGCTCGGGTTGCTGGTCGGCGGCTACGGGCTGGCCACCGGCGGCGACGCCGAGCGATACGCCCTCTCGCTCGGCGTCAACATCAATCTCTGGTGGGGGCTGGTCATGGTGGCGTTCGGCGCGCTGATGCTGGCGGCGGCCTCACGTGCGCGGCGCGGTCTCTCGGCGCGGCGCGCCGCGGAGACACCGGAGGGCACGGCCACGGAAGCGCGAGAGCACCGGCGGGGGTTGGAGGGTGGGGGCGGGGGCGGGCGCGGTTAGGCGACCCAGCGGGTGCACGCTCCTGTCATCCT
>JACCRH010000279.1 GCA_013813675.1 Gemmatimonadales bacterium | reverse complement strand
GGGTAGTATTGGAGTGCTCCGGGTCTCGGCAGGTTGCCAAGCAGCATCCGGCGACACCCTCCAGATCCCGTGCTCTGACGGCGGGGCCCTGACGACCGCGGCCTACACCGCCCGCAGGCCGGCAGTGAATCGGCTCAGTAGCTCCATCCCGGTGTCAGGGCGAGCGTCCGGGACGCTGGCAAGCGCCGAGCGGATCGCGGCTTCCGCGGCTGGCGGGACGTCGGGCCGGACCGTGCCGATCGGCCGGCAGTCCTCTTCGACGCCACCGGCGTCCGCGAACGGCTGGCCAAGATCGTGAACGACGACGACTTGCGGCGGTATATCCTGTAATTCCGCTCCCGGCCACGGCTATTCCTATTCGGTCCGGGCCCCCTCAGTGAACCGACGCAGCAACTCCTCAGCCGTTCCCGGCCGTTGCTCGGGCGCGCTGGCCAGAGCGGCGCGAAGCGCGGCGTCGGCCTCGACAGGCGCATCCGGCCGCACCGATCTGACCGACCGAAACTCACCAGCCAACGACCGCGCGAGGACCGCTTGGGCGGTCGGGCCTTTGAACGGCTGCTCACCGGTCAGCATCTCGTATAGCACGCACCCCATTCCGTAAACGTCACACCGCCCGTCGATGGTGCCGCAGGTCGCCTGTTCGGGGCTCATGTAGGCAGGAGTGCCCAGGGCCAGCCCGCTGCTGGAAGTGAGCCGATCGCCACCGGCCACTTCCATCGCCCGGGCGATGCCGAAGTCGCACACCAGGGCCCGCTCCTGGTCGAGGAGCACGTTGCCAGGCTTCACATCCCGGTGAATAACATTCTGGCCATGCGCGTAGTCGAGCGCCGCCGCGACGTCCTGCGCGATCCGGACGACCTCCGCCAGCGGCAGCGGCCCGTCGCGCTCCAGGCGGCGTTGCAGCGACGATCCAGCAACGAAGGGCGTGGCGTAGTAGAGGCTCTCACCGACTTGGTGTGAGTCCAGCAGCGGCAGAATGTTAGGGTGACGGAGCCGTTCCAGGATCCGAATCTCACGGAGGAAGCGGTCATGGCCCAGCGCGGCGGCCAGCTCGGGACGGACTACCTTGATCGCGACCTCGTGGCCCCGCCGTAGGTCGTCGGCCCGGTAGACCCTTGCCATGCCGCCGCGGGCGATCTCACCCCGGAGGCGATAACGGTCGCCGAGGTGGACCTGAAGAGACTGGATGTAATCGTCGGCCATGGCGTGAAGGTAGACGCCTCGGATCCTGGTGCCGGGCTACGAACGTGGCCCTAGCAGGGTGTGGATCGCCAGCGTATTGTAGGGCTAGACCCTCAGTCCCGCACTATCCTCGGCGCGCAAGATCCTTCATGGGTCGTTGGTTCATTTCTGCTGCCCCGATTGGCCAACGGTTCCGATGACCGTGGCCCTGCCTCGCCTATTTCCTCCGGGCCCAGATTCCGTCCCGTCCATCGACCGCACACAGCAGTTCATCGTCGTAATTCGAGGGGAGGCCTGCCATGCCGCCTGACAATGAGCAGCCCCACACCGGGCGCCTGATGACCGTGCTCACACAGGAGGCGGTAGAGTGGATGAAACAGGCGGCCGGGGCTGTGGAATTTACCGATCTCGGTCAATTTCGTGGCCCCGGACATGCCGAGCTCCAGCAGATCCTGAAGCGCCACGCAACTGTCACGTTCCGGGCCGTCCGAAGCGTCGGGATTCCGGAGATTATCGACCTGGAGAAGGCCGCGCAGGAGGGACCTTTCCGTCCCGCTCACAGCCTGCTGGCCTACTGGATCGTGAGCCCGGCCCCGGGCGCCGTCGAGTCTGACCTGGCAGCGCTCGAGGAAGCGCTCAACCGGCTCCGGCAGGTGTTCGAGTCGGTTCAGCGTGAAGAAGCGGTGGGAGCCCCACCGGTCAACTGGCAGAACGACAAATACGCTCGCGACCAGTTTCATCTGAACGAGCCGCCCAAGGGGATCGATGCCAAATACGCTTGGCGGCAGGGAATAGACGGAGCCGGTATCGGTTTCGCCGACGTGGAAATGGGATGGAATCGCTCTCACCAGGACCTCAAGTCCAAGATGCCTTCCCGACTCCTGACCCACCGGAATTACGCAAAGTACGCGGATCACGGAACCGCGGTGCTCGGGCTCGTGGTCGGCAGTGACAACGCGAAGGGCATCGTCGGCATCGCGCCCGGAGTCACCTCGGTGTTTCTGGCTTCGCATTGGGACCGATCGTCCGCGAACAACGTGGCGGACGCGGTCGCGACGGCCGCCACTCGCCTCAGGGTCGGGGACGTGCTTCTCCTCGAGGCGCAAACAGCCAAGAATGACCCGATCGAGTTGCTGGCGGGCGGAGCGGAATTGACCGCGATCCAGGTGGCAGCCAGCCGCGGCCTCATCGTCATCGAAGCGGCCGGGAACGGCGGGAGGAACCTGGACCCTTCTTTCCCAGCCACCCGTCCGGACTCCGGAGCGATTATGGTCGGGGCCTCCGTGGGGAACGACCCCCCTCCGAGCATGAAGCAGCCTTCGCATGCGCGCCTGGTCAACTCCAACTACGGCGCGCGGGTGGATTGCTTTGCTCCGGGTATCTGCCTGGTCACCGCCGGAGGGGGGGATCTCGATGCCGGAGGAGGCGCCACGAATCGCAAGTACAGCGCCGCCTTCCGAAATACCAGCGGCGCATCGGCGATTGTGGCCGGGGTAGCGATCCTGGCCCAGCACATGAGTGTGACTGCGTCCGGGTTGCCTTTGGACGCTCGCAAGATGAAGGCGGTCCTGACCCAGACCGGCAGAAAGCAGAGTGCTCCCGACGGGAACATCGGGATGATGCCGGATCTGCGCCGCATCGCCGGGCGACTCCTCGGGAACGTCGTGCCGGCCTAGGGGGTTCCGGATGGCTGAGGCGGCGTTGCTGGACCGGTTGCAGGAAGTCCTCGGCGAACGCTACCAACTCGCTCGTGAGCTCGGGCGCGGGGGAATGGCGGTCGTGTTTCTCGCCACCGATCTAAGACAGGATCGTCTCGTCGCGCTCAAGGTGATGCGTCCCGAAATTGCCGCGGAAGTAGGAGGAGAGCGTTTCGTCCGGGAGATCCGGATCGCGGCTCGCCTCCAGCACCCGCACATCCTCGGACTGCATGACTCGGGCGAAATCGCTGGGGTCCTCTACTACACCATGCCCTACGTCGAGGGCGAGTCGCTCCGCCAGCGCCTGGAACGAGAGCGGCAGCTTCCGCTTGCGGACGCCATTCGTATCGGGTGCCAAGTCGCCGAAGCACTCAGTTACGCCCATCAGAGAAAAATCGTGCACCGCGACATCAAGCCGGGGAACATCCTGCTGGTCGGTAACCAAGCCCTGGTTGCGGATTTCGGCTTGGCTCGCGCCCTGGCCGAGGCCGGCGGAGAGGAACTGACGAAGTCAGGCCTCGCCGTGGGGACGCCATCATACATGAGCCCTGAGCAAGCCAGTGGCGACAGCCATGTGGACGGCCGCGCCGACACCTACGCCCTCGGTTGCGTCGTGTACGAAATGCTAGCCGGGGAGCCGCCGTTCGGCGGCCGCACGGCTCAGGCCATACTGGCGCGCCACCGGAGCGAGCCTCCGCCTTCTCTGAGAGTGGTCCGGCCGACCACCCCGATCGCGGTGCAGGAAGCAATCGAGCGCGCTCTGGCCAAGGTGCCGGCGGATCGCTTTCCGGCGGCCGATGATTTCGCCAGGCGGTTGGAGGCGGCGTCCCACAGTGTCGTTGAGCGAGGTACACACTCACCATCCAGGCGATGGTTGGCGGCATCCGCGGTCGTTGCCGGGCTCGGTCTGGCGGCATGGGGCGCCTGGCAGGGGCTCCTGCCCAGCTCGCCGTTGGATCCCAGGAGAGTGTTGGTTTTTCCACTCGGCGACGAGGCCGAAGGGAGCGCCGGGGAAGGGGTGGCCACTTATGTAGGATACGCTCTCGAAGGCGCGCCGGAGCTCCGCTGGTTAGAGGGCTGGGACTGGCTCAGCGAGGCAGAGCGCCAGCGCCCGGGTGATCTGCCCAGCGGCACTGCCAACGCAATCAGCCGGCGCCAGCGGGCACGGTACTACATCGACGGGCGGATTGTTCGAGGGCCCGACTCCGTCACGGTCGTGCTGCGTCTGCACGATGTTCTGGGGGATTCGGTGGTGGCGCGCACCGGGGCGTCGGCGGCGGTGCACGGTGCCGCGATTCCCCAGCTCGGGGTGCAGGCAATCGGGCGCCTCCTGCCGGCTCTCCTGGAGCCGGGACGCGAAGTGGATCTGAGCGCCCTCGCGCAGCGCCGTCCCACCGCGATCGCCGCCTTCCTTCAGGGCGAGCACGCCTACCGGCGGGTCAGCTTCGCGAACGCCCTGGACCACTATCGGCGGGCGGTGCGGGAAGATTCGTCGCTGGCAATCGCGGCCCTCAAAGGTGCCCAGGCGGCCAACTGGCGCGAGTTGGACCAGGAGGCCCTCCAGTTGGTGGACGTCGCGCTCAGCACGCAAGGTTGGCTTCCGCATCGCTACTCCAGTTTTGCTCGTGGCCTTCGGGACTACCTGGTTGGAGCGGGTGACTCCGCCGTGGCCGAGTACAGGCGCGCGATCGCGCTCGATTCCCTGTGGAGCGAGGCGTGGGCTGCCCTGGGAGAGACCTACTATCACCTGCTGCCGACGGTCCCCTCTCCCGATTCACTGGCGGAGGACGCCTTTCTCCGGGCTCGGCGGATCGATTCCACCTTCTCACCCCCGCTCCTTCACCTGGCCGAGATCGCCATTCGGCGGGCCGACACCAGCTTGGCGGTAAAGCTGGTTCGAGACTTCCAGCGAGCCGAGCCCGATTCGATCTTCAGCACTCGTCTCGAGCTCATGCTGAGCTGCGCGCGTGCCGGGCCGGAAAGCGTGGAATGGTCGCGCGCGGCCGGCCGAAATCCGGCCGAGGCCCTGTTGGCCGCGCGGGTGCTCTCGACCGGAGGCGCGCAACCTGCCTGTGCGCGGGCCGGGTTCCGCGCGGTCCTCGCCAGCCCGAACGCCGGAGCCAGTCAGCAGTGGGGCGCCCTGCTGGGCCTTCAGAGCGCACTGATTGCCGAAGGGAGGCTGGCGGATGTTCGCCGACTGTTGGACTCACCGCAGTCCTCGGATCTTGCAGGGTCTGTGCTGTATCTCATCGACGCGACGGTCGCCACCGGCCTGGCCGATCGAGCCACCGAGGTCGCTCGAGAATTCGGGACCGAATACTCGACCATGACCAGTCCCCTACTGTGGGCGCTAGGTGCCTGGGCGGCACACCGCGGCGACGCGCCCGGACTGTCAGCCATCGCGGAGGCACTTCGTGCCAAGGCGGACTCCTCGAGCGCTCGAGTCGATTCGCTTCTGGCTGCCGTCATGGCCGCGCGACTGACACTCGTTCGCGGAGATACAACGTCAGCCGTGCAAGCCTTGTCAGCCCTGCGTCCCTCCGGTCGGCTCGGCGACCTCGAGTGGCAGCCTTGGGAAGCCCTGGCCGGGGAGCGGCTCACCCTCGCTGAGCTCTTGTTCGCTCGCGGCGACTATGCCGGCGCCGATCAAGTGGCGAGCCTCTTCGAGGCCCCCCAACCGGTCATTCACCTCGTCTTTCTTCCCGCCGCGCTCGCACTGAGAGAGCGGACGGCAAAGGCTCTGAGACAGA
>JACCRH010000249.1 GCA_013813675.1 Gemmatimonadales bacterium | reverse complement strand
GAACAGCAGATAGAGGCTGTACACCCCGAGAATCGAGAGAAAGCTCAGCACCGGGATCAGGAGGAAGATGCCGGCTACCCAGCTCGCGGTATAGGAATAGCCCGCCACCTTGAGCGCCTGAATCCGGTTCTGGGTCCCGCCGAAGGTGGGGGCCAGGGCGTCGATCACGATCGCGAGGACGTATACCGCGACCAGGGTCAGGATGTAGGTCACCACCGCCTGGGTGATCGCGGTCCCGATGGGCGTCCGGTAGGTCCCCAGGACGGGCACCGGCATGCCGAATATCGAGAAACCGATCGCCTGCGCCACCGGCCCGATCGCGGCCAGCGGCATGATGTATCCCTTGTACAGGTCCGCTACGGTCGTCGACTCGACATCGATGACCTCCCACTCCGTCTTGGGCGTGAGCAGGATGTTCTTGACGCGGTCCATGAGGCCCATGGTCGATCTCCAGGAGCGAGGATTGCAAGGAAGGCGGTCATATAGTGCGGCGCGGAATGGGCCCCGTAAAGGGGGGCGCGGCACCAGCGGAAACCCGGACGTTGTACCCGGCGTAAGTTCGGGCGACTTTACCGCGTCCCCACCCCTGCCGGAGACCCCCGTGCCCCGTGTCGCGTTCCGAGCCGGCCCCCTTGCCGGCGCCGCGCTCCTCCCCCTGCTCGGCTGCGGCCCCTCCGCCGGTGCCCCGTCCTCTCCCGCGCCATCCGGGGCCACCGCGCCCGCCCTCGCCACGGCGGACCTCCGGAGCCGGCTCTACGCCTACGCCGACGACTCGATGCAGGGACGGCGCTCGGGCACCCCGGGCAACGTCAAGGCGACCGACTTCATCGCCGCCGAGGCGCGGCGAATCGGCCTGGAGCCGGCGGGCGAGAACGGGGGCTGGTTCCAGAACGTCCCGATCGTGCGTCGCACCCTCGACCCGGCTTCCGCGCTCACCATGGATGGATCCACCCTCAAGGCGTGGGACGACCTGATCCCGCGCGACCAGGGGAAAGGCGTCCGGACGCTGGACGGAGCCCACGCGGTGTACGGCGGCACTTGGGACCAGGACCTCATCCCGCTCGATCAGGCCCAGGGGAAGCTGGTGGTGATCTCGGTGCCACCGGTGAACGGCGTGCCCACCGGCACCGTCAATCGGGCGCAGACCACCGAGCGGTTCCGCACGGCGGCGGGCATCGTGGTCGCGACGCTCGACGGCATCGGCGACTCCGAGCGGCTCGATCTGCAGGATGCGGGCGCCCAACTGGCGAGCGGCGAGGCCCCCGAAGCCCCTGCGTTCATGTACGCCACCGCCCGGGCCGCCGAGGCCCTTCTGGGCGCGCCGCTCTCGACGCTCCGGCCCGGCGCCCGAGGGCGCACCGTGGGGGGAACCATACGCTTCGTGGACACCCCGGTGCCCGATCCCGCCCGCAACGTGGTGGCGATGCTTCGGGGCAGCGATCCCCGGCTCAGCGGCCAGATAGTGGCCCTCGGTGCCCACAACGACCACGACGGAATCGCCCCCGAGGCGCTGGACCACGACTCGCTACGGGCCTTCAACCGGCTGATGCGGCCGGAAGGCGCCAGCAGCACGCCGGGCGAGCCCACCGCGGAGCAGTCCGCGGGGATCAGGGCGACGCTCGACAGCCTGCGCCGGGAGCGGAAACCGCGAAGGGACTCGGTGCTGAACGGCGCCGACGACGACGGCAGCGGCACCGTAAGCGTGCTGGAGATCGCCGAGCAACTGGCGAAGGGACCCCGCCCCAAGCGGTCGGTGCTCTTCGTGTGGCACACCGCGGAGGAGATGGGCCTCCTGGGCTCCGACTGGTTCACCCGCCATCCCACCGTGCCGCGCGACTCCATCGTGGCCCAGCTCAACATCGACATGGTGGGCCGGGGCGGCGCGGGCGACATAGCCAACGGCGGGCCGGCCTACCTGCAGGTCATCGGATCCCGCCGGCTCTCCTCTGAGCTCGGTGACCTGATTGACCGGGTAAACTCGGCGGGGAGGCACGGATTCGACTTCGACTACCAGTACGACGCGGACGGACATCCCAGCAACTACTACTGCCGAAGCGACCACTATATGTACGCCCGGTTCGGGATCCCGATCGCGTTCTTCACCACCGGAAGCCATCTCGACTACCACCAGCTCACCGACGAGCCCCAGTACATCGACTACGACAAGCTGACCCGGGTGACTCGGCTCGTCACGGATGTCACGACGGCGGTGGCCGACTTGGATCACCGGGTCGTGGTCGACCAACCGAAGCCGGATCCGGAAGGGGTGTGCAAGCAGTAGGCTTGCACCGAGAGCTCAGTAGTGCCCGGTCTTGTCATCCTGACCTCGAGCGCAGCGAGGGGGAAGGAGGCATGACCTGACGTATGGCTCCTTCGCTCCGCTCAGGATGACAACGCCCGGTTCGACGCGGTAACTTGCGTCAACCTCAATCCACCGGAGGTCGCGTGCCGTCACGAGCCTTCTTCTTTGCCCTGCTGGCCCTGATCACCGCCTGTGGTTCCGGAACGCTCCGGCCCACCGACGAGACGGGAGGGGTCGCTCCGGCGCCGTCGCCCGCGCCTTCCCCACCAGTGGTGGACCCCGATCCGGCTCCTCCTCCCTCGATCACCCCGGCGGCACCGGGCGATCCACCGTCCGGGGCCGATGCCGACACCAGTTCCCAGCGGGCCGCCGCGGAGGTCGAGATCCGCCGTATCGGCCGTTGGGTGAGCTCAGGCATCAAGGGATCGCGCCGGCTGGTGATCCGAGATCAGAACACCTGGTCGCACTTCTGGTCCGAGCTGGGCGCGGGGGTCCAGCCGACCGTGGACTTCGGGCGGGATCTGGTGATCGCGGTCGCTTCGGGCGAGCGGTCGAGCGGGGGCCACGACATCGCAGTGCAACGGGTATCTCGCTCCGGCGGGGAGCTCCGGATCGAGGTTCTGGAGACCTCGCCGGGGGCGGGTTGCATGAGCACGACCGCGATGACCCAGCCGGTTGACGTGGTGGTGGCCGCCGGAGCGGGGGTGAGCGGCTGGAGCTTCATAGACCAGAGCGTTACCCGCGACTGCTGACCGTATCTCCCTGGTCGGCGCGAACATGGGTGGTTTTCCTGTCATTCCGGCAGGAAAGTAGTAGCTTCAGGCGGGCCTGCCAGCGCTGCGGCGTGCGTCGTAATCTCTTGTATGCCAACAACTTAACTCTGACTTGACTTGCCGAGATAGCCTATGGTAATTCCGCCGGTCCCACGCCGGCGCTGACTACCGTTTTTCCGGAACCTCGCGATGTCGCCCAACCCGAAGCGCACTCTCCCTTCACTCTCCCTTCCCGCGGGTGGTCCCGCCGAGTATGCCGAGCCCGAGGCCTTGGCTCAAGAGCCCGATGTCGACCCAGACGCCCCCGCGGCGCGCGCAGTACCGTCGACCCAGACGATCCATGGCGAGACCCGGATCGACGAGTACCGCTGGCTCCGGAACCGGGAGGATCCGGCTGTCGTGGCCTACCTGGAAGCCGAGAACCGCTACACCGATGCGGTCATGCGGCGCACCGAGGGACAACAGGAGCTGCTGTACCAGGAGCTGCGGGGGCGGATCAAGGAGGCCGACCTGTCGGTTCCCACCCGCCACGACGGCTGGCTCTACTACTCGCGCACGGAAGCTGGTGGGCAGTACCCCATCTTCTGTCGCCGGCCAGACCAGGACGACGGGGCGGAGGAGATGCTGCTCGATCTGAACCAGCTCGCGGCGGGGCACGCATACTTCCGGATGGGCGCGTTCGAGGTGAGCCCCGACCACCGGCTCCTGGCCTATTCAGTGGATACCACCGGGGCCGAAGCGTTCACCATCCGGGTCAAGGACCTGTCCACCGGCGAGCTGCTCGCCGAATCCATCGAGCGGACGTCGCCCGCCGTTGCCTGGGCCAACGACTCCATCACTCTGTTCTACGTGGTGCTGGACGACACCCGGCGCCCCAGCCGCGTATTTCGCCACCGGGTCGGAGCCGCCCCTGCCGAGGACGTGTTGGTCCACTTCGAGCCGGACGAGTCTTTTTTCCTGGACATCAACCGGACCCGGAGCCGGCGATTTCTGGTGCTCGACCTGGCCAGCCACTCGACCAGCGAAGTCCGCTATGCCAGCGCGGACCGCCCCGAGGATGAGTTCCGCGTGGTCGAGCCCCGCCGCCAGGGCGTCGAGTACTCCGTCACCCACGGGGGCGACCGGTTTTACATCGTCACCAACGACGACGCGCCCAACTTCCGCCTGGTCTCGGCGCCGGTGGACGATGCCGGCCGAGCCAACTGGTCTCCGGTCCTGCCCTACCGCCCGGAGATCAAGCTCGATTCGGCGGAGGCGTTCGCGCGTCACCTGGTGATCTGGGAGCGCGAAGCCGGGCTCCGGCGGCTCCGCGTGCTGGAGCTCGCGAGCGGGGCGGAGCACCTGGTCTCCTTTCCGGAGCCGGTCTATACCGTGAGGGGACAGGAGAACCTGGAGTTCGACACTGCCGTCTTTCGGTTCAGCTACACCTCGCTGGTCACCCCCAATTCGGTGGTGGACTACGACATGGCGGCGCGCACCTGGACGGTGCGGAAACAGACGGAGGTGCTGGGCGGCTACGATCCGACGAGCTACCGGAGCGAGCGGGTCTTCGCCACCGCGCCGGACGGTACCCGGGTGCCGGTCTCGCTGGTCTATCGCCTGCCATTGGAGCGGGACGGCCGGCGCCCTCTGCTGCTGCAGGGATACGGCTCCTACGGGTACAGCTTCGACCCGGCATTCTCCTCCAACCTGCTGAGCCTGCTCGACCGCGGGTACGTCGCCGCGATCGCGCACATCCGGGGCGGCGAGGAGATGGGGCGCGCCTGGTACGAGGACGGGAAGCTGCTCAACAAGCGGAACACCTTCACCGACTTCATCGCCGCGGCGGAACATCTGGTGGCGGAGGGGTACACGTCCCCGGACCGGATGGCGATCAACGGAGGAAGTGCCGGCGGGCTGCTGATGGGGGCGGTGACCAACATGCGGCCGGAGCTGTTCCAGGCGGTGATCGCCGAGGTGCCGTTCGTGGATGTGGTGAATACAATGCTCGATCCGTCGCTACCACTTACAGTGATCGAGTATGACGAATGGGGAAACCCCGACGATCCAGCGTACTATCAGTACATCCGCTCCTACTCCCCCTATGACAACGTGGTCTCGAAAGACTATCCCCATATCCTGGTGACCGCCGGACTCAACGACCCCCGGGTCGCCTACTGGGAGCCCGCCAAGTGGACGGCACGGCTTCGCGCGCGGAAAACCGACCGCAACCGGCTGCTGCTGCGGACCAACATGGGGGCAGGACACGGCGGAGCCTCCGGCCGGTACGACTACCTGCGTGAAGTCGCGTTCAAGTATGCCTTCCTGCTGGATGTGGTGGCCCCCACGTGTCATCCTGAGCGGAGCGAAGGAGGCATGCCCAGACGTATGGTCCCTTCGCTTCGCTCAGGGTGACACGTGGGGGCTCACCCCGGCGACGGGACGCCCCTCAGCGCGACGAAGAGCGCCCCGAGCACCACCAGCCAGATCGCCGCGTAGAGCAGAATGAACGGCTGCCGTCGGCGCAGCATCTCCGGAAAGTGCACCGGCATCCCGGCAAACTTCCCCCGCGGCACGCTGGGGAAGAAGAAGGTCTTGTAGGTCTCGGTCGTGGCGACGCAGAAGCCGGTGGCGGCCAGGGTCACCAGCACCAGATCGTCGCTGAGGTACGAGAGCCCCAGCGCGAAGAGCGACGCGATGAGCGGGCTTCGGAAGAACTTGAAGATCTGGAACCCCTCCTTGGGAGCGTCCTTCCACGCGCCGCCGAAGGCGCTGATCCAGCCGCCCAAACCGCCGACCCCGACCACCAGCCAGAGCGGCTTGGGGTCGGGCAGCGCGCGGTCGATCCCAGTCACCAGCACGATCATCGCGAGCAGCACCGCCACGTAGCCGGCGCCCGCAAGGAGCCGCGCGCCGCGGCTCCGGACCAGCTTGCCGAAGACGGCGAACTGCATCGGGATGAAATACTTGGATTGATCCTCGTCGCGGAGGAAGGTCTTGTAGATCTCGGCCAGCGCCCGCTCCACCGCGTAGGTGGCGCCGAAGAGCACCACCAGGTCCGCCGCGCGGCGGGGATCGAGCCGCCACACCACGGCGACCACGACACCGATCACGGTGCCGAGCACGATGCTCCGGGCGTACTTCCGGCGGGAGAACCCCTCGTGGGGCGCGTCCTTGTACATCCCCCAGGTGGCGGTGTGGACCCCCGCCATCATGCCGACCGCCGCGGCGAGCAGCAGCGTCATCGAATCGCCTCGTGGGTGTCGACCGCGGTGCGGTACGCGGTCTCGACCAGCTCGAGCCCGCGCCGCGCGCGCACGGCGGTCATCACCGGCTCCCGGCCGGTGCGGATCACATCCAGGAAATCGGCCCACATCGCCCGGTTGCCGTTGATGTCGCGAAGACCGGGAAACACCAGCCGGCGCCGGGCGCCGCTCACCAGCACCACGATGCCGTTCGACTCGAACGCCGCCGAGCCCCTGGTGCCGTAGATTCGGGATACTCGCAGACCGTGCAGCGGTGACGGCACCTCCCACGAGTGGGCCAGCGTTCCCACCCCGCCTTCCTTGTACTTGACCACCAGCAGCATGCTGCGCTCCAGCCCGGCGCCGTGTCCCGGCCGGAAACCCCGGGCCGACTCCACCTCCAGCCCCACGTTGGCGAGGAGGTCGATCCAGTGCACCCCGCCTTCGAAGAGCGCCCCACCGCCCGCGACCGCCGGGTCGTCGCGCCACCCGGCCCGTCGCTGGCTCTTCACCGCGACCAGGTGAAAGTAGAGCACCTGGCCCAGGGCGCCGGAGGCGATCACCTCGCGCAGCACCCGGGCGAGCGGCTTGTAGCAATAATTTTCCGCCACCATGAGGCGGCGCCCGCTCCTGGCCTCGGCGGAGCCGACGACGTCGAAATCCGCGGCCCGGAGGAAGGCCGGCTTCTCCAGCACGACGTGCTTGCGCGCTTCCAGGGCGGCCAGCGCGAGCTCGAGATGCGAGTCGGGCGGCGTCGCCACCACGACGGCCTGTACCCGTTCGTCGGCCATCGCCTCCGCGTAGGAGCGGAAGGTGCCCGCTCCCTTGTACTTCCGATTGTACTCCTCGGCGCTCTTGGAATCGCGGCTGGCGTAGTAGCGGCGCACCGCACTTCCGAAGCGGGAGAGCACGCCGGAATGGGTGCGGGTGGCCGCGCCGCAGCCGAGGAACGCCAGGCTAACGCTGGGCGGCGACATGCATCGCTGAGGCGGTCGGGCGGGACGAGCGGGCGGCGAGCCGTTCCGCCGCGCGGAGCGCAAGGGCCGAGATCGTGAGGCTGGGGTTCACCGCCGCGGAGGTCGGCATCACGCTGGCGTCCACCACGGTGAGATTGACGAGCCCGCGGAAGCGGCAGTCGGCGTCGAGCGCGCTGGTGTACGGATCGCTGCCCATGCGCACCGTGCCCACGCCATGACTGAACGTCGCCACGTGGTGGCGGTAGCAGGCCAGGGCGCCGGCCCGGCGGAGGACTCGCTTGGCGACGGCCGCCAGCGCCGCCCCCGCGGCCTTGTCGCGCGAGGTGTGGCGGTGGCTGATGAGCAGGCGGGGCACCCCGTAGCGGTCGGAGGCGGTCTCGTCGAGCAGGACGCTGTTCTGGTACACCGGCTGATCCTCCGCCATCACCAGAAGGCCGGTGAGGTGCTTGATCCAGGGTGCGACCATCGCACCGACGAGGGCCGGCAACTCCGCGCGCACCAGCCCCTCCGGTGGCGTGGGGAGCTGTTGAATGCCACCCAGCTTGCCCGAGGGCGCCGACACGGAGGAGTGACCGAAATAGAAGTCGTGGATCCCGATCTGCTTGTGAAACCCCCCGCCGGGGTTGGGCGGCGTCGGGAAGATCCCGAAGAGGATCTCGTTGTAGTGGCGCTGGAGATATCGGCCGATCACCCGGCCGCCGGGGTTGCGGGGCGCCAGGTCGGACGCGAGGAGCAGATGCGGTGTGGCCAACGCGCCCGCGGCGAGGATCACTTCTCGGGCGCGGTAGACGGTGCGCTCCCCCGAATCCCGCGCCGCCACTTCGACGCCGGCGACCCGCTCTCCGTCGGCGAGGAGGCGGGTGACCACCGAATTCACCTCGAGTGTGAGGCCTGGCGCAGGAGCGGACCGATGACGGTGGTCGCCAGATCGTTCTTGGCGCCGACCGCACAGGCGAAGCCGTCGCAGGTGCCGCAGGACTGGCAGGCGCCACGACCTTCGGCGGCGACCCGGTTGATGGCGAGGGGGAG
>JACCRH010000240.1 GCA_013813675.1 Gemmatimonadales bacterium | reverse complement strand
TCGACAACCTCGCCACGGTGATCCGGAAGCGTTTCGTCATCCGGCGCCAGCTTCGAACCTACACCGCGCAGGGCCGGATCAGCGGCTACGTCCTGGCGATCCTGCCGATTGCCGTCGGCACCGTGATTTACCTGATGAATCCCGCCTACACGGGTGTGCTCTTCGAGCACCCCGTCGGCCGGTTCATGATGATCACCGCCATGGTCATGCAGGTGATCGGGTACCTCTGGATTCGCAAGATCGTCAACATCGACATCTGACACTTCCATGCTGCTGCTGACCGTTCTCCTGGTAGCGATTTCCGCGGGGCTGGCGGCGCTCTTCCTGGCTGAAGTCTCGCCCGGCCGGCAGTCGGTGTTGGCCCGGCGACTGGAGGAGCTGGAGGTGGCCGGCGGCGACGCCACTCCGGAGGTCCTGCGCCGGCGCCGGCGACAGGTACAGGCCGATCGCCTTCTGGGGATTCTGGAGGCCGTTGGCAACCGCGCCGAGTCGCGGGGGCGGGACACCGGCGCGCTCCGGCTCTACTTGACTCAGGCCGGGTATCCCGGCCCGACCGCACCGCCGGTGTATTTAGGCAGCCGGATATTGCTCCCTGGCGCGCTGGCGGCCACGACACTGGTGCTCATGCCGGCGATGGGGTTCTCCCCGGCTTGGGTCTTGGTGGCAGTCGCGTGGTTCGGCGTGGTAGGCTACGTCTTGCCCGCCGTGTATGTCGGCAGCCAACGCCGTGCCCGGCAGAAGGAAATCCAGAAGGCGCTGCCCGATGCCCTCGACCTCCTGGTCGTGTGCGTCGAGGCCGGGCTGGCCCTCAATCAGGCGTTAATGCGGGTATCGGATGAGGTCGAGCGGCTCAGCCCCGTGTTGAGCGAGCAGCTCGCGCTGGTCAACCTGGAGATCAGGGCGGGCACGGCACGAGAAGAGGCCCTGAGAAACCTGGGGGATCGCACCGGCATCGAGGATCTCCGATCCCTCGTCGCCATGTTGATCCAGACCGACCGCTTCGGCACCTCGATCGCCCAGGCCCTCAGGGTCCACGCCGACACGGTGCGGACCAAGCGGCGGCAGCGGGCCGAGGAGGCGGCCGCGAAGACCACCATCAAGCTGGTCTTCCCTCTGGTCCTCTTCATCTTTCCGGCCATGTTCGTCGTCATTCTCGGCCCGGCGATGATTCAGATTCTGGAGACGCTGCAGAACTTTCGCCCGTGACATCCGTGAAGTATGTGAAGCTGGTGAACCGCCGCTGCGGTACGGTGCTGGGAAGCCGCGTCGGA
Organism: Gemmatimonadales bacterium; assembly: GCA_013813675.1. Lineage (GTDB taxonomy): Bacteria > Gemmatimonadota > Gemmatimonadetes > Gemmatimonadales > GWC2-71-9 > CAVVWJ01. The sequence goes on along the minus strand of JACCRH010000240.1, from coordinate 7,243 downwards.
GTGGCCGACCGGTGGCGGTTGCGGCTACGCGGCCTCCTCGGACGGCCCGCGCCGGCGGAGGGTGAAGGACTCCTCATCACCCCCTGCCGTGCCCTGCACATGTACGGAATGGGCTTTGCTCTCGATGTGGCGTTCCTGAACCGCGCGTGGGCCGTGCTCGCGTTGTATCCCGGGCTCGCCCCATGGACCCGCACCGGGTGGCACCGCGCCGCGATCTACGCGCTCGAGCTTCCGGTCGGGGTCCTGGGGCGGAGCGGTACGGTGGAGGGTGACACGATCGTGTGCCTTTCGGAGGAGTCGGCATGAGCAGCGCCGCCAAGCCGCATTCGCCTCTCTCGCTGGAGGACTTCCCCAAGGGGCAGCCGCCGCTTCTGGAGGACTACGCCGATACCGGCCTGTCCGCCGGGGTGCTCACCAGCCTCCTGCTGAAGGTCATGTACGCGCAAGGGATGCGCACCGGACGGCAGCTCATGGATGTGGTGCGTCTGCCGTTCGCGTTCGTGGACGACCGGTTGGCGGACATGCAGCACCGCCGCATGGTCGAGGTCCGCGGCACCAGCGGGCCCAACCGCGCCGGGTACCATTTCGAGTTGACCAACGCGGGCCGAGAGCGCGCGCGCGAGGCGCTGGATGCCACCCAGTACGTGGGGGCCGCGCCGGTGCCGCTGGAGCAGTACGTGGCCTGGACCCTCCGCCAGTCCATCGCCCATGCTCGAGTTTCCGCCGAAGAGGTGCGCGAGGGGTTTCGCGGGCTGGTGCTGCAGGACACGATGCTGAACATGCTGGGCCCCGCCATCAATTCGGCCAAGTCGCTCTTCCTCTACGGAGCACCGGGCAACGGCAAGACCTTCATCTCCGAGACCATCGCCGATCTGCTCGGCGGCTCGATCTACATTCCGCACGCGATCGAAGTCGACGGCCAGATCATGACCCTCTACGACCCGATCTACCACCATCAGGTGCCGGACGATCCGGGTATTCCCGAGGAGAGCTGGCTCCGTCCACCGTTCGGCTACGACCGGCGTTTCATCCGGATTCGCCGCCCCGTGGTGCTGGTGGGTGGCGAGCTCACCCTGGACCAGCTCGACCTCAAGTACGATCCGTTCGCCAAGATGTACGCCGCGCCGTTCCAGTTGAAAGCCAACGGTGGCGTCCTCATCCTCGACGACTTCGGGCGGCAGCGGATCCCGCCTCGCGACCTGCTCAACCGATGGATCGTGCCGTTGGAAAAGCGGATCGACTATCTGAGCCTGCACACCGGCGGAAAGTTTCCGGTGCCATTCGACACCCTGCTGATCTTCGCCACCAACCTCGCTCCCACCGAGCTGGTGGAGGAGGCGTTTCTTCGGCGGATCCATTACAAGATCAACGTCCTCGGGCCTGACCCCGAGGCCTTCCGGGAGATTTTCCGGCGTTGCTGCGAAGAGCGAGGGCTGGTCTACAACGAGGCCGCCGTGCACTACCTCTTCGACGAATGGTACGGGCGGCGGGGCATCGAGCCTCGAGCCTGTCATCCCCGTGACATCCTCGACCACGTGCTCGACATCTCCAATTTCCGACAGGTGGAGGCGCACCTCTCTCGCGAGCTGGTGGAACGGGCCTGCCGGTCGTACTTCCTGGACGACGTCCGGGCGACGACATGAATGAGCCGGATCAGGCGGCCCAAGTCCACCGGTTGAGAGGGGAGGCCGCCTTGGCGACAAGGATGGACTATCTCGACCGGGAGTACCGCCGCCTCCGGCGGTTGACGAACATCCTCATGGTCGGCACCGCGGTGGTGGTCGGCCTGGCCGCCGCGCTCATCGCCTTGTCGGGCCGCTATGGGTTGCCCGGAACCACGGCCCAGATCGTTGCCGCGCGTCAGTTCATCCTCCGCGGCGACCGCGGAGTGGTCCGGGGTATCTGGGGCACTGAAACAGACGGCACCCTGCGGCTGGTGCTCCAGGATCGCGACGCCAAACCCAGGGTGAAGCTCAACCTCCTCAATGACGGCGCCTCGGGCCTCACCTTCTCGGACAGCGTAGGCAGGCCGCGGGCGGTGTTTGCCACGCTGCCGGACCAGTCCACCTCGATCGTGTTGGCCGATGACGCGGGCCGGACCCGGATCGTGCTCGGACTCGCCGCCGACGGGGAAGCCACCGTGGTCTTCGCCGACCGGTCAGGAAGAACTCGAGCCGGCCTCGGCGTGGACCGGAACGGCGCCGGCACTTTCACGATGGCCGATCGGACCGGTCGTGAGACGCTTGAGTCCGCGCCGGCCGAGGGCGACTCACCCGACACCGCGGCTGGCGTGGCTCCGTCCTCCCGTCCTCCTGATTGAGACCCTGGAGCCTCGCTCTGACGGTGGCCATCACCGCGCTGGGGATGGCAGGCGAGTTCAGGAGTCCGATCAACGGTGACGCCGCCTGGCTCCTGCACGCGGCTGGCAGGGTGCTGGACGGCGACCGCCTCTACGTGGACCTGCTGGAGACCAATCCTCCGCTCGCGGTTTGGCTCAAACTCCCGGTCGTTGCCGGGGCCAGGCTCGCCGGCGCCTCGCCCATCACGGTTTATCGACTCTTCGTTCTAGCGCTGGCCCTGGGCAGCACGTTGGCCTGTACGCTGCTGCTCGCCCGCGCCTTGCCGTCTCCCAAGGAATCGGCGCGCTCGATCTTTCCGCTCGCCGTCGCACTGGTGCTATTCGTGCTTCCGGCTCCTTTTTTCGGGCAGCGGGAGCACTTGGCGTTGGCGTTGGCACTGCCGTACCTCGTCGCGAGCGCTTCGGCATATCAGGCAGCTCGGCTCGGCCTTGGCGCGGAGACATTGGTGGGCGCGGCGGCGGCGGTGGGTCTGGCGCTCAAGCCTCCGTTCCTGATCATCTGGGCAGGCGTTCTCGCCTACGGGCTTCTGCGGCAGCGGCGGCTGCGCGCGATGGACCTCTGCATCGCCGTGAGCCTCGTCATCTATGCGCTGGCGGTGGTGCTGATTACCCCGGAGTTTCTCCGGTTGGCATGGCTGCTGGGAGAGCCATTCCTGCAGTATTCCCGCCGACCGGTGCTCGTCATCCTCACCCAGAACACGTTCGCATGGTCGGCGATACTGACGCTGCTTCTCTACATCGCCGTGCGAGGAATTGTGCGTCACTCCGTGCTGGCCGATCATCTGGCGATCGGGGTTGCCGGGTTCCTCCTCGCCCTCGTCATACAGGGCAAAGGGTACGGCTACCACTACCTGCCGGCCCTGGGCACCTCGATCATCCTGCTCGCGGTCATACTCTCGGGTGCGTCTGAGTCCCGACGTCCGCTCCTTCGCGCCGCGGCGGTGGTGGGCGCCGCAACCCTCATGCTGGGAGGCTCCGCGTTCCTGGTCCATGCCACCGCGAGGCGTGCCGCGGGAAAATTGAGCGCCATCGACCGTGAAATGGTCGAGACGGCGGAATTCGTCTCCGCCCGCGCGGCCGGAGCGCAAGTGGCGGTCTTGTCGTCGCGGCTCGCGGATGCCTTCCCTATGATGCTCTACACCCGCGCGCATTGGGCACTTCGGTTCCCCAACCTTTGGTTTGCCCAGGTGTACGGTCGCCGGTCTGAGCCCGGGGCGCTCCCGGGCTCAGCCCTCTGGTCGGTTCGAACCGTCGCCGAGGACCTCGAGCGGCGCAGACCGGCGCTTATTCTGGTGCGGCGGCCGGAGGCGGGCGGGGGGCTGGACGCGGATCTGGACTACGTGAGATTCCTCAGCCAAGATGTGACGTTCCGGTGCCAGTTCTCCCGCTACCGTCAGACGGGTAACAGCGGCCCATTCCTGGTCTACCAACGGCAGCCCGTCTCCTCCTGCCGGGTCCGGTAAGGTGGCATAGCTGGCACATATCTTGCCATCCGGCAAGGGGTTGCGGTGCGTCGGCTTGATGGGGCGTGTCTATCCGAGCCTAATCCGGCGCCACATCGATCAGGTGCAGCGGGTTGTTGTGCATGAACCACACCCCCTTTTTCTCTGAGCTGATATGAGAGTGCTGGTCACCGGCGGCGCGGGCTTCATCGGCTCGCACCTGTGCGAGCGGCTCCTGGCCCAGGGCGCCCACGTCATCTGTCTCGACAACTTTTTCACCGGCCGCCGGGAGAACGTCGAGCACCTGCTCGACTTCCAGAACTTCGAGCTGGTTCGGCACGACGTCACCGAGCCGATCTTCATCGACGTGGACCAGATCTACAACCTGGCCTGTCCCGCGTCGCCCATCCATTACCAGTACAACCCGGTCAAAACGGTCAAGTCGAACGTGATGGGCGCCATCAACATGCTGGTGCTGGCCAAGCGGGTAGGCGCCCGGGTGCTGCAGGCCTCGACCTCCGAGGTCTACGGCGACCCCACGGTGCACCCGCAGCCCGAAGGCTATTGGGGCAACGTGAATCCGATCGGCCCCCGCTCCTGCTACGACGAGGGGAAACGGGTGGCCGAGACGCTGTTCATGGATTACCACCGCGAGGACAAGACCGACATCCGGATCGCGCGGATCTTCAACACCTACGGACCGCGGATGGCGGAGGCGGACGGCCGGGTGGTGTCCAACTTCATCGTCCAGGCGCTGCGCGGGCAGGAGCTCACTATTTTCGGGGAGGGGCAGCAGACCCGCTCGTTCTGCTACGTGGACGACCTGGTCGAGGGACTGCTCCGCCTGATGGCGGCCGAGGGACGGCACCAGCCGGTGAACCTGGGGAATCCGGTGGAGTTCACCATCCGGCAACTGGCGGACGAGGTGGCTCGGACCATCGGCCGGGAGATGCGGCTGGTGTACCAGCCGCTCCCGCAGGACGATCCGACGCAACGTAAGCCCGACATCAGCCGCGCCCGCGAGTGGCTCGAGTGGGAGCCCGCCGTCCAGCTCGCCGAAGGACTGGAGAAGACCGTGGCCTACTTCCGCGAGCGGCTTCGCCTCGATCGGGCCCGCCACACGCCGGAACCGGCGCCCAGGGAACTGAGCGCAGGCTGACCTTGTCATCTTGTCATCCTGACCCCGAGCGCAGAGAGGGGGAAGGAGCCATGCGTCTGGTCATGCCTCCTTCGCTCCGCTCAGGATGACATTTTTTGAGCCTGGGTCCACCCGCCGGCGTGCCCTTCCCGCCACCCCCCGAACGCAACCCAAATCACAGCCTTCCATCCCGCAACGCGCTAAGCTACGATGTTCCGCTGTCTCGGCCGAACCCGAACCCGAGGGATGCCAATGACTAGTCGCGCCATTCTCGCCCATCCCGTGCTGCGACTTTGGACGGGGCTATTCGGGGTCCTGCTGGTTGCCGGCCCGATGGCGAGCTGCGCCCGCAACCCGGTCACCGGTAAGAACGAAATCTCCCTGGTTTCGGAGGGGCAGGAGATCGAGATGGGACGGCAGGCGTCCCAGGAGGTAGCCCAGAGCATCGGCTTCGTGGACGATCCCGAGCTCCAGGCGTACGTCGCCGGCATCGGCAAACGGATGGCGGCCAAATCGGAGCGGCCGGAGCTTCCCTGGGAATTCCACGTGGTGAACGACGCGGCGGTCAATGCCTTTGCCCTGCCCGGCGGCTTCATCTACGTGACCCGAGGGCTGCTCAGCCATATGAACAGCGAAGCCGAGCTCGCCTCGGTGCTGGGACACGAGGTGGGGCACGTGACGGCGCGGCATTCGGTGCAGCAGATCAGCAAGGCGCAACTGGCCACACTGGGACTCGGAGTCGGCAGCATTCTCTCGTCCGACATCGCGCAGTTCGCCGGGATTGCCAGCCAGGGCCTGGGAGTGCTGTTCCTCAAGTACGGCCGTGACGCGGAGAATCAGGCCGACCAGCTGGGGTTCAAGTACGCGCTGGGCCTGAACTACGATGTGCGGGAGATGGCCAACGTCTTCGTGACGCTCAATCGGGCCAGCCAGGCCGGCGGCGGAGGGGGCCGGCTTCCCGAGTGGCTGTCCACCCATCCCAATCCCGAGAACCGAGTCAGCCGCACCGAGGAGCGACTCGACACCCTGCAGACGTCGCTGCAGAACACCGTCGTCGGGCGCGACGAGTTCCTACAGCAGATCCAGGGGATGACCTTCGGGGAAGACCCGCGGCAGGGGTTCTTCGAGGGCTCGATGTTCTACCACCCTGACATGCGGTTCCAGCTGGAGTTCCCCGAGGGATGGAAGACCCAGAACACGCCGTCGGCGGTGGTAGCGATCAGCCCCAAGGAAGACGCCATCGTCCAGCTCGGCCTGGCCGGCACCACACCGCCCCGGGAGGCTGCCTCCAAGTTCCTCTCCCAGGAGGGCGTGCGCGCCGGCGACGCCACCACCCGAAGCATCAACGGCAACCAGGCCGCCACCAGCTATTTCCAGGCTCAGACCCAGCAAGGCGTCATCGAGGGAATCGTCTCCTTCATCTCGTACGGCGGGAGCACCTTCGGGCTGATGGGATACACGGCCCAGGGCGGCCTGCAGAACTATCAGGACGATTTCCAGGGTACCATCAACAGCTTCAACCGGCTGCAGAATTCCGCGGCGCTCGAGGTGAAGCCGGCGACGATCGAGCTGGTCAAGGTGCCGCGGGAGATGACGCTCACGCAGTTCAATCAGGCGTATCCCTCGACCGCCACGATCGAGGAGCTCGCGATCATCAACGAGATCGAGGGGCCCGACTCGGTGATTCCGCGAGGTCGTACGGTGAAGCGAGTGGTGGGAGGACGGACGCAGGGTTGAGGTAGGAGGGATCTGGAGTATGTCATCCTGAGCGAAGCGAAGGAGACCATACCGGCATGGCCCCCTTCACTCCGTTCAGGGTGACACGCACATTCCGCTAATCCGGGAGGCGTAGCAGCAGCCGCTCGGTGCTGTCCGCCCCCTCAATCTGGGCGAAGATTACGAGTGCCTCCCCGCCGACCGGGTCCTGCAAACAGGACGGCGGCACCAAGCCGCGCACCTCGATCGACCAGGGGCCCGACTGGAGCAGCCAGACGCCAGCGGAGGGCCCGGTCCCCGCGATGGCGCAGACGCCTCCTACGCGCACCCTGCGGCCCACCAGCGAGTCCCGCTTCACGATCTGGCGCACGGTGACCATCGGGGCCTGAGCCGCGCTCAGGGGCGCCCCGTACGCCGGTGCGGCCCCCGCGGGTGAGCGCCGCGCGCAGGCCCCGGCGCCAGCCATTAAACTCAACAAGCATAAGGAGATAGCGCCGGCCTGACTTACGACACCCTCCTCGTCTTCCGCTTCATGAAATCCATCAGGATGAACTGTCCCAGCGTCATCGTGTTGGTGAAGTACGCCTT
>JACCRH010000236.1 GCA_013813675.1 Gemmatimonadales bacterium | reverse complement strand
CTCGGTGGCCACGTTATAAACGATGGCACCGACCAGCAGGAGGCACATCGCGCCGGCGAAGATCCAGGCACTGCGCTCCGTGCCGGGCGCGCGGGTGTCCCCTCCGGTGGGGCGACCGCAGCGGTGGCAGAACCGGGCCTGGGCGTCGAGCGGCGCCCGACAGCGGACGCAGCTTCCCGGCGCGAGGCTCGCGCCGCAGGCGCTACAGAACTTTCCCGAGGCCGCGGCGCCGCAGGCCGGACAGGCGCCGGCATTGGGTTGGGCGGTCATGTGGGATGGAAGCGTACACCGTCGGCTTCCGGCTCGGTAGGCTCGCTCGGCGGGTGGCGTCCCTTCCGCCGGCACGGTTACCGTTTACCCTTGTCCGACGGGCCGGACCCCGGCTCTCCCTCACTCTCACCATCGCGGGACACCATCCCATGGCGCCTGCCAAGCCCCGGCCGTCCGGCAACGGCGACCGGCCAAGTCTGGAAGGATTTCCGCCCGATCTGCGCGGTGCGGGGAAGGGCGACGTGCTGGCGCTGACCCGCCGCTTCGGCGTGGATTTCCTTCGCCTGCAGTTCACCGACATCCTGGGGATCAACAAGAACGTCGAGGTGCCGCGCAGCCAGTTCGAGAAAGCGCTCGACGGGGAGATCATGTTCGACGGGTCGTCGATCGAGGGGTTCGTGCGGATCGAGGAGTCGGACATGCTGCTCAAGCCCGACCTCGACACCTTCCGCATCCTGCCCTACGACGACGAGGGCGGCCGGGTGGCCCGGCTGCTCTGCGACATCTACACCCCCGACGAGACGCCGTTCGCCGGGTGTCCCCGCACCACGCTCAAGCGCCAGGTGGAGCGGGCCCGGAAGCTGGGTTTCTCGATGATGGCCGGATGCGAGGCGGAATTCTTCCTGTTCGAGAAGTCGCCCGACGGCAGCCCGGCCACCACCACCCACGATGCCGGGTCGTACTTCGACCTGGGGCCGGTGGACAAGGGCGAAGAGATCCGCCGGGTGATCGTGGAGCTGCTGGTGGAGATGGGGTTCGAGGTGGAGGCGGCGCACCACGAGGTGGCGGACGGGCAGCACGAGATCGACCTCAAGTATGCCGACGCCCTCACCACCGCCGACAATCTCACCACCTTCAAGTTCGTGGTGCGGAACGTGGCCAACCGGTTCGGCTTCGTGGCCTCGTTCATGCCCAAGCCGGTCGAAGGGGTCAACGGCAGCGGGATGCACACCCACCAGTCGCTGTTCCGCGGCAAGGAGAATGCGTTTCACGATCCCAAGGGACCGCACGGACTGTCCAAGATCGCGCTGAGCTACATCGAGGGGCTGCTGCAGCATGCGCGGGGGTTCTGCGCGGTGACCAATCCCCTGATCAACAGCTACAAGCGGCTGGTGCCGGGGTACGAGGCGCCGGTGAACGTGGCCTGGTCGATGCGCAACCGCTCGCCGCTGGTCCGGATCCCCGAGCGGCGGGGCCTGGGCACCCGCTGCGAGCTCCGGATGCCGGACCCGGCGTGCAACCCCTACCTGGCGCTGACCGTGCAGCTCGCCGCGGGACTCGACGGGATCGAGCGCAAGCTCCAGGCGCGGGAGCCGGTGAGCCGAAACATCTTCACCATGAGCTTCCGCGACCGGCGCAAGTATCGCATCGACGAGCTGCCCCGGGACCTGCACGAGGCGCTGGAGCTGTTCGAGAAGGACGCGGTGGTGAAGGCGGCGCTGGGAGAGCACCTCACCGAACGGTTCCTGGAAGCCAAGCGGAACGAGGTGAGCGACTACAACCGGCAGGTGAGCCGGTGGGAGATCGAGAAGTATCTCGGCCGCTACTAGCGCGCCGGCGCGGCCGAGGTGCCGGTGAGCTGCAGGGTCACCGTGCCGTAGGGCAGCGGGAGATCGAGCTGGACCGGGAGCCGCCGGGCGTCGTCGGTCAGCCGCACCCCCATGGTGGCACCCCGCGCGGTGAGCTCGACGGCGATACAGGGAACCGTGCGCCCGTCGAACAGGGTCATGGACTCGCGGCCGATGACCCGCACCTGCACCGGGTTGTAGCCGGTCTTGAAGTAGCGCGACATCGTGAAGGCCTTCCCCACCTCGAGCGGAATGGTGCGCAGGTAGTAGAGATAGGCCAGCTCGTCGAGCGCGTCGGACGGCGCCACCCAGTCCCGCGCCACTCCCTCCTGACGGTAGCGGCCGGAGTCGGGCACGATCTGGTAGCGCTCCTCGTCCACCTTGCTGCCCTGCGTGAGCTTGCGATGGAAGCGGAGCGATACCATGCGGCTCGACTGCGCCCAGGAGGTCATCTCGTAGCGGGCCCGAAAGCCGGGGGGGCCGCCCTCGCCCACCGCGGCGAAGACGAATGCATCCATCCCGCGCTCGCGGGTCGTACGGGCCACGGTGGTCGTCGCGGCGCCGATGGGGAAGTAGGACATGGTCGCCTCGTACCGAAGCGTCTCGCCCACCGCGAACGGGTAGGGCGTGGAGAGCCGCGCCAGGAGGGCGGCATGGACCAGCAGGGTGGCAGCAGGCATCGGGTCGCCGGGTCGAGGTCGAGGAAGGAGCAATATAAGCCTGATGCCTGAGCCCCCCGCCCCGGTCGCTTACCTGCTGGATCTGGACGGCACGCTCTACGCCGGAGGGGCGGCGGTGCCCGGCGCCCCCGAGACCCTGGCCCGGCTCCGCCATAGAGGCGTGCCCTTCCGGCTGGTGACCAATACCACCAGCCGCTCCCGGGCCATGCTGGTGGAGCGGCTGCGGGGCTACGGGTTCGCGGTGGAGCCGGAGGAGATCTTCACGGCGACCCTGGCGGGCGCGGCGTTTGCCCGGGAGGCGGGGATCCGAACTGTCGCGCCCTACCTTCCGGCCCCGGCGCTGGAGGACCTGTCACCATTGGAGCTGGTGGGGGGCTCCTCACGCGTGGGCGGGGCACCTTCGGAAGGCGGGCGACCGGAGGCGGTGATCTTGGGTGACCTGGGCGAGACCTGGAACTATGCGCTGCTGCAGGAGGCGTTCGACTACGTGATGGGCGGCGCGGCCATCATCGCGCTGTCCCGCGACCGCTACTGGCAGCGCGGCGGCAGGCTCGCGCTGGACGCCGGCCCCTTCGTGGCGGCGCTGGAGTACGCCACCGGCAAGGCCGCGACCGTCGCCGGGAAGCCGAGCCCCGCGTTCTACGCCGCGGCGCTGGCCGGCCTCGGCGTCTCCGGCCCGGCGGCAGCGGCGATGGTGGGTGACGATCTCTGGTCGGACGTGGAGGGTGCCCAGCGGGCGGGCCTGCAGGGGTGGCTGGTGCGGACCGGGAAGTTTCGCGAGGAGACGCTGCGCGACTCGGGAATCACCCCCGACCGGGTGCTGTCGAGCGTGGCCGAGCTGCCCGCGTGAGCGGGGCGGCGGGTTATCTTCTCCTACTCTGTCCGATCGGAGTGAGGTTGCCGGTCCGGCTGGTCCTGCCGCTACTCGCGTGGTGCCTTCCCGTTGTCCTTTCCGCCCAAAGCGCCACCGACTCCGGTCCCGCGCAGCCGTCGGATCCGGGGGTGATTCGCGCCATCCAGCTGGAGCGGCGCGACATCTTCGACCCGCAGGAGAACGGCTGGCTCGCCCGAGTG
>JACCRH010000218.1 GCA_013813675.1 Gemmatimonadales bacterium | reverse complement strand
GCCCTTCATGCGGGCCTACACCGAGCTGCTGGTGCGCACTTGTCACCGCCGGGGCGCGCACGCGATCGGCGGCATGGCGGCCTTCATCCCCAGCCGGCGTGACGCCGAGGTGAATGCGAACGCCCTGGCCCGGGTGCGGGAGGACAAAGGGCGTGAGGCGAGCGACGGATACGACGGCGCCTGGGTGGCACATCCCGACCTCGTCCCGGTGGTCCAGGAAGTCTTCGACCGAGTACTGGAGGGCCGGCCGCACCAGAAAGAGCGTCGGCGCGCGGACGTGCGGGTGACGGGGAAAGAGTTGCTCGACGTCCGGGTGCCCGGAGGGCGGGTCACTTCGGCGGGGGTGCGGGGCAACGTCAGCGTGGCGCTCCAGTATCTCCAGGCGTGGCTCCAGGGCTCGGGCGCCGTCGCCATCAATAACATGATGGAGGACACGGCCACCGCCGAGATTGCCCGAGCGCAACTGTGGCACTGGATCCGGCACAAGAGTGCGCTCGAAACCGGTGAGCCACTGACCGCGGCGATGTTCCGCCAGGTTCTGGCGGAGGAGTCCGCGACCCTGGACCAGGCCGAACTCACCCGGCCCAGCCTGGCCGAGGCGGCCCGATTGCTCGACCGCCTGGTGACGGATGAGACCTTCGCCGAGTTCCTGACGACTTCCGCCTACGACCGGCTGGCCTGAGCCGCAAGCGGTGTTGTATACTGATTTGACCCTCTCTGAGACCTCGGAGGCCTCCTCAATGACGACCATCAATCCCACCAGCGAACAAACGACGCTGCCCAGCGGCGTCGCCGGTTTCAGCAAGCAGCTTCCGATCCGTGCCCGGTACGACAACTGGATCGGCGGCGAATACGTCGCGCCGACCAGGGGGCAATACTTCTCCAATCCAACCCCGGTGACGGGGCAGCCGCTCTGCGAGGTCGCGCGGTCCACCCACGAAGACGTCGACAAGGCCCTCGACGCCGCGCACGCCGCCGCCCTGAGCTGGAACACCAGCTCGCCCGCTTTCCGCGCCAACGTGCTCAACCGCATCGCCGACCGGCTGGAACAGCATCTCGAGGCGATGGCGCTGATCGAAACGCTGGATAACGGCAAGCCCATTCGGGAGACGATGGCGGCCGACATGCCGCTGGCGATCGACCACTTCCGCTACTTCGCCGGTGCCATCCGGGCGCAGGAGGGCGGTATCTCCGAGCTCGACTCGGACACTGTTGCCTACCACTTTCACGAGCCGCTCGGCGTCGTGGCCCAGATCATCCCCTGGAACTTTCCTCTGCTGATGGCCACCTGGAAGCTGGCGCCCGCGCTGGCGGCGGGGAACTGCGTCGTGCTCAAGCCGGCGGAGCAGACGCCGGTGTCGATCATGGCCTTCATGGAGCTCATCGCCGACATCCTCCCGAGCGGAGTGGTGAACGTGGTGCAGGGATTCGGGGTCGAGGCGGGCAAGCCGCTGGCGCAGAGTCCCCGGGTGGCCAAGGTGGCGTTCACCGGCGAAACCACGACCGGCCGGCTCATCATGCAGTACGCGTCGGAGAACCTGATTCCGGTGACTCTGGAGCTGGGCGGCAAGTCGCCCAACATCTTCTTCGCCGACGTCATGGACGGCGACGACGACTACTTCGACAAGGCGCTCGAGGGCTTCGCGATGTTCGCCCTCAACCAGGGTGAGGTGTGCACCTGTCCCTCGCGGGCGCTGGTGCAGGAATCGATCTACGACCGGTTCATGGAGCGTGCGGTCGCGCGGACCCAGGCCATCGTGGAGGGAAGCCCGCTCGACAGCCGCACCATGATCGGGGCCCAGGCGTCCAACGATCAGTTGGAAAAGATCCTGAGCTATTTCGACATCGGAAAGAAGGAAGGGGTGAAGGTGCTCACCGGCGGGGCCCGGCGGGTCCATCCGGGCGAGCTCAAGGACGGCTACTACATCCAGCCGACCATCCTGGAAGGGCACAACAAGATGCGGGTGTTCCAGGAGGAGATCTTCGGGCCGGTGGTGTCGGTCACCAGGTTCAAGAACTACGACGACGCGCTCGCTATCGCGAACGACACCCTGTACGGCCTGGGGGCGGGTGTGTGGAGCCGCGACGCCAACACCTGCTATCGCATGGGCCGCGCGATCAAGGCCGGCCGGGTGTGGACCAACTGCTTCCATCTGTATCCGGCCCACGCCGCCTTCGGCGGATACAAGCAGTCGGGCATCGGGCGGGAGAATCACCGGATGATGCTGGACCACTACCAGCAGACCAAGAACCTGCTGGTCAGCTACAGCCCGAAGAAGCTTGGCTTCTTCTGAGCCTCAGGCGGTCTCGCGCGTGGAGATCACGCCAGAGGCCGCCGCCGTGCTCCGCCGGCTGGCGGAGGAGCACGGTCCGCTGCTGTTTCATCAGTCCGGCGGCTGCTGCGACGGCAGCTCGCCGATGTGCTATCCCGCTCATGACTTCCGGGTGGGCCAGCGGGACGTTCTGCTGGGCGAGGTGGACGGCGTGCCGGTCTACATCGGCGGCCTCCAGTTCGAGGCGTGGAGGCACACCCAGCTGCTCATCGACGTGGTCCCCGGACGGGGCGGTGGGTTCTCGCTCGAGGCGCCGCTCGGGGTCCGTTTCCTGACCCGCTCACGGGTGTTCGACCCGGCCGAGCAGAGGTGGCTCGACGCCTGCCGGCTCCAGATCGGCCCGACCGACCCGGCCTGACGCGAGGTACCTCTGCGGGTGTTCTCTCCAACAACCACTGGGGCGGCTGGGGTCGAACCAGCAACCTCCCGGTTAACAGCCGGGCGCTCTGCCAATTGAGCTACACCCCAAAATTTCCATTGCTGCGGCGGACAGGCACTTTACACGGCCACGGCGGGAGCGGTCAAGGCTGATGAATTGAGGCTCGACTTCTCCGGTGCACCCGAGATCGCCGCTCCCCGAGAGGTCGTCTGGAAACATCTCATGGACCCCGACTTCGTGGCGGCCTCCGCCCCGGGGGTGGAGTCGGTGGAGGCGGTGGATCCGACCCACTTCACTGTCATCAGCGGGGTCGGCGTCGGGGCGCTCAAGTTCCGGTTCAGACTCGACGTCGAGCTGTCGGGAATCGTCGAGCTCGAGCGGCTCACCATGGCGGCCCGCGGGAAGGCGCCGGGCTCCACGGTGGACGTGGTCTCCAACGTTCGGCTGGAGCAGGTGCGGAACGGCCACACCCGCCTCGCCTGGGCGGCGACGAGCACCATCGATGGCGCGGTAGCGGGGATCGGCGCCCGGTTCCTGGAGGCCGCCGCCAGGCGGCTCACCGAGGAGTTCTGGAGCGACTTCGCCCGGCGGATCAACGCCGGGTGAGCCGAGGCAGGCGTCGTGCCGTTTAGTTAGGAGCGGCCGATCCGGGGGGGCACCTCAGATAGTCTGAAACCCTGCCTCATGGCGTCGGCTCCCCAACTAGCGCCGCGATGCGGCGACGCGCCTCGGCCACCTGAGGCCGGGGCTCGGGGTCGCAGTCCTTCCATAAATCCACGAAGCGAGTGCAGTACTTTCGCGCCTTCCCTCGCTCCCCGCGCTCTTCGTAGAGCTCGCCTAGCCGCTGGTAGACGCCGGCGAGCCTAGTGGCGTCGGTCCAGATGCGGTAGATGCTTGGCGTTGCCAGGTAGCGTTCATAGATCAGAGCGCGCGCGCAGGCTCGCCCCGAAACCGGATGTCAAGGAGTGCCTGCGAGATGCACCGTTGAGACAGCCGGCCGAAGACCCGGCCTCCACATCCGCCTCCAGGGCCGCCCGAAGGTGACGCGAGCCCTCCGCCAGCATGGTACGGACTAGGGCAAGGCTGGCGAGTTCGGTACTCCCGGTGGCTCGCCACCTGGGGCTGGTTGCTTGTTGTTCCAGGAAGGTCCGGGCTTCGGCCTCCGCGCCGACGTAATTGCCACCAGAACTCGCGTCGATCCGTAGCAGGGAGCGTTTAGTCTAGGCGCAGCTTTCGCAGGAGCGACCCGAATCGGGGCTCTGCGCGGAGCGGATCAAGCTCGGGATGTACCTTGGCGAGGTTCATCCAGGTGGAGCGCTCCGCATGAGCCGTCTCCAGCCAGTCGATCGCCCGCTCCTTCTCCCCCAGCCAGGCGTGCGCCAGGCCCACGGCGTACGCCTCGTCGGCGCCCCCCTTGCGGTAACGCCTCTGCAAGCTGTCCGCGATCGCGTACGCTTTTGGTCGCTGCCCGGACGCGGCGTAGAGGTATGCCAGCCGACCCAGCACGTCCGGGTGGTCGCCCATGAGCGAGCGCATGACATTCAACCGCGCCTCCGCCGGCCCGAACTCCCCCTTGGCCAGGTACACTTGGGCGAGCAGGAACTGCGCGCCGAGGAAGCTGGAGTCGGCCGCAACCGTTTTCCGGAGAGCGTCGATGGCCTCGTCGTATCGCCGCCCATAAAAGGCGGGCCAAACAGCCGTGACCTCGATGTTCAGCGACAAGGGGTCGAGTTGCCGGGCCTGGTTAAGCTCGGCCGTGGCCTCGCCGTGTCGGCCGAGAAATACCAAGAGCTGCCCGTAGTACTGGCGCGCCGTCGCGTAACTCGGGTTGAGGGCGACCGCGCGCCGGAATGACTGCTCGGCACCCTGCCAATCCCAGTCGTACCACATCTGAATATTGCCGAGAGCCGCGTGCGCGTCGGCCAGTGACGAGTCGAGCTCGAGGGCCCGCCGCGCGGCCGCCTTTGCCTTTGGCATCCCCTCTGTGGGCGGCAGAAAGGCGGAGTAGAGGAGGCCGTAAGCATCAGCCAGTCCGCTGTATCCCAGGGCGAACGTGGGGTCCAACCCGATCGCCTGGTCCAAGTATTTGATGGCGGTGCGAATGTCCGCTTCGGTAAGCTTGCCCACGTGATAGCGGCCTTTGAGGTACATCCTGTAGGCCTCGGGATTATCAGTGAGATCGGCGGCCCGGGAGATCTCCACCCCGCGGGTGGCCCCCGGGCTCAGGGCGCGCAGGATCGCGCGAGAAAGCTCCCCCTCGATGGTCAGCAGCCCCGCCGAGGGCTGCTCGTAGCGTCCCGACCACAGCTGGTAGCCGTCCGCGACATTGACCAACTGGGCGGTGACCCGGAGGGTGTCGCCGAGCTTTCGGAAGCTTCCCTCTACCACGGTACCGACGTTGAGTTGAGCGCCCACTTTGCGGACGTCCTGGGCCTCTCCCTTGAACGTAAAAGCGGAGGTCCGCGCCACGACCCGGAGTGTCGGCTCCCGGCCCAACAAATTGATCAGGTCCTCGGTCATGCCGTCGCTGAGGTACTCCTCGCTGGAATCCGGACTCAGGTTGCGGAACGGGAGGACGGCAACGGATGCCGGCATCGGCGGCGGGGCTGGTGTTGTAATGAGGCGTCCGGCCAGGTGTCGTGCGGCGGAGTACATCACCGCTGCGAGGAGCAGGAGGGCAGCGACAAGTGGCAATCGCCGTGGGGTAGAGACCCGAGGCCGGATCACTCGCCGGGACTCGGAAGTGGGTGCCAAGCTTGCTTGGACGAGTGCCTGGGCGAATTCGGCAGCCGTCTGGAATCGGTCGGCGGGGATGCGGGCGAGGGCTTTCCCTACGGCCCGCTCCAGCCCGGCGGGCAACTGCTCTCGTGTGGCACCGAGGGGACGCGGGGTCTCAGTAAAGCGGCGAGCGATCACGGCCTGCGGCGTGGGTCCGGTGAATGGCGGCTCCCCGGCCAGCATCTCGTACAGCACACACCCGAGACCATAGAGGTCACTGCGCTGCTCGACCTGGTCCCCGGTCGCCTGCTCGGGGCTCATGTAGGCGGGCGTGCCGATCACCATCCCAGTCCCGGTAAGTTTCTCTCCTCCAGCGGTCTCAAGCGCTCGGGCGACACCGAAATCGGCAACCCGGGCGTGCCCATGCGCGAGCATGATATTCTCGGGCTTGATGTCGCGGTGGATGACGCCCTGACCGTGGGCATAACCCAGGGCATCTGCGACCTCGCGGGCGATCTTGAGAGCCTCGTCTACCGAGAGCTGCGTCTCGCTCCGGAGTCGGTCCCTGAGACTCTCTCCCTGCACGTACGGCATGGTGTACCAGAGGAGCCCGGCCGCCTCCCCCGAGTCCAGCACCGGCAGGATGTGCGGGTGGTCGAGGCGGGCGGTCGTGTGAATCTCGCGGAGAAAGCGCTCGGGACCGAGTACCGCGCTCAGCTCAGGGAGGAGGACCTTGAGGGCGACATGCCGATCGTGCCGAAGATCCTGTGCCAGGTAGACGGTGGCCATGCCGCCGCGCCCGAGCTCGCGCTCGAGCAGGTAGCGTTCGCGCAAGGCCTCCGTGAGCTGTGGGGGTGTGGTCATCCGATGCCGTCAGAGAAGGGTCGCGGACACCGTACGCTCGGTCTTGCGCCCGACGTCAAGGAGCGCACTCAGACTCGCAAAGGGGAACATCACCCCCGGCAACAAGCGCCGGCGGCAGGTGTGGGCACCCTCGTACTGAGCCGGCGTCAAGAGGTCTCGCAGCGCGGCGAACCGCTCTGGTGTTTCAAGCCGCAATGGAAACACGTTTCTCCGGATCGGGGCCAGGGTGCCGGGCAGCCGGGGGGCAAGCATCAGCCCCGCACCGGCAGATCCAAGTCCTCCCCCACGATCTCCCTCGTCACCGGCGGCCGGCTCCGGCGGGTCGCCGGCGTCTCACTCCAGCCCGCCGTCTCCATCAACGCCGCCGTTCGGCGATCGACTTCATCGGTCTCCAGCCGGTCGCCCGCGACGGCCGAGGCAAGGTCCAGCCAGGAGAGGGCTTCGGCAAAGGCGAAGCGCAGGAGCGCGCCCTCGCTGGCGAGCAGCGCCGAGCGGTAGGCCATTGCCCGGTCGCCGCCTTGCTCGGCGTGACGGGCGAGGACTCCCGCGACTTTCCCGACATCAGCCGGTGGCGTGACCAGCTCGAGCGAGGCGGCCAGCGCGCGGTGGACCTCCCGCCGCCGGGTGGGGGTGAGCCCGCCGCGCACCACGTGCGCGACCACCGGATGGAGGCAGCGATACCCACCGGCGCCTTCGACCAATAGGCAGCGTTCCGCCAGCGCGTCGCACACGGCGGCGGCGTGGAGTCGCGATATCCCGTGAACGTGGGAAATCACTTCCGGCCGGCAGCCCGCCCCGCCGGCCACCGCCACGGTGATCAGGACTTCGTCCAGCTCCTCGGGAAGCCGGTCCACCCGCTCGGCGATCACGTCGTGCACGGTGCGGGAGAGCGGGAACTCCTTTCCTGCCTCGAGCGCCGACGGCGCCGCTGTCCATTCCCCGCTCCGCTCGTCCGCCGCCAGCAGCCCCTGCGCGAACATCGTCTTGATCAGCTCGAAGATGTAGAAGGGATTCCCGTCCGTGATGCGATAGATCCGTCGGGCGAAGCGGCGCGCGCCGGTTGGCGTGCTCACGTGGCCCATCTCCCGCACCAGCCGCCAGACGTCTTCCTCTCCGAGACCCGCGAGCGGGAGGGTCTCCGCGCCGGCCTTGGCGCGGAGCGTCCGGCGGAGCCGGGCTGCTGGTGCGTCACGCTCCAGCTCGCCCAGCGTGGTCGTCCCCAGCCAGAGGATCGGAGCCTGGTCCAGCCGCCGGGCGAGGAACTGGATGAGCTTGCAACTGTCCTCGTCGCACCACTGAAGGTCGTCCACCGAGATCACCAGCGGTCGCTCGGCGGCGAGCGAGGCGATGAGCTGCGCGATGCCCTCGTACAGTCGCCAGGCATCGGTCGGGTCGGCGGACGGCTCGGGCTCGGCGAGACCGGGGAATCGCTGCCGAAGCTCGGGCAGGAGCCTTGCCGCCTCGGTCAGCCATTCGGCGTCGGTCCCGGCCAGGCCGGGTGCATCCAGGGCCCCGCGAAGCGCCTCCACGATCGGAGCGAACGGCACCGCGGTGGTCGCATCGTAGCCGCGCCCCCTGAGCACAGTCGCTCCGCCGGCGACGACCGTGCGGAGAAACTCGTCCACCAGGCGAGATTTCCCGATTCCCGCCTCTCCCTCGACCAGCACGATCCTTGGCGCGCCCCTCGCGGTGTCCTTCCACGCCTTCACCAGTGCCTTCCACTGGTCCGCGCGGCCAATGAGGCTGGCCTCGAAGGAGGGAGAGCGCGGGTACCACTCTTCGCTATCCGGGCTGGGGCGCACCGGCCCGGCGTCAGCCTCGATACGGTGGCCCAGTTCGACCAAGGCAACGGAGGCCTCACATCCGGTCTCCCGAAGCAGAGCGGCCCGGTACTCTGAGAGCTTGGCCAACGCAGCCCCTCGGTCCCCCGCCAGGTACCTCGCCTCGATCGCCACCCGGGCCGCCTCCTCGGACAGACGGTCGCAGGCCAGCCACCGGTCGGCGCGCTCGACCGCCTCCCGCCAGTGCCGCTGATCCATCGCGTCCCGCGCGAGCGTGCCGAGGGCGGTCACGTATCGCTGGAGCAGCACCGACCTGGTCTCCGCGACCCAGTCGTCGAACTGGGGCGCGTGGCGGATGGAGAACCCGGTGAGGAACCGAGGCACGTCGATCGCGACGGCGGCCTGGGGGTCCAGCTTCGCCTTCTCGAGGAAATCCACCACGTCGCAGCGCACTGGCTCGGCCAGCTCGACCAATTGCCGGTCGCCATGCACCACCCCGCCAAGCGAGGTGCGGAGTTGCTTGAGCGCCTGGCGCAGGGAGGCGCGCGCCTCCACCTCCGGCGACTCACCCCAGAGCAGATCGGCGAGTGCCTCACGGGTGTGGGGGCGGGGCTCGAGCGCGAGGTAGGCGAGGAGGGCCAGCGCCTTGGCGCCGGGCTGGGGCGTGACCCGCACCCCGTCGGGGCGGGCGACGCTGGGAGATCCGATCAAGCTCAGCACGGCACCCGGCACGCGATTGTCCTGGGAGACTAGGGCTCAACCTACGCCCGATTCACGCAAGGGCAATAGGGATTCACGGAGGATTCACGGCCCCGCCCGACATTGCCGTTAGTTCTTTCGCCCGTCCCCGTGGCCGCGACAACTTTCGGAGGGTATCATGGACAGCTCCAAGGGCCAGTTCCGCATCGAGTTGACTCCCGAGCAGAAGGACAAAGTCCGCAACGCGACCGGGAAGGACGCCGAAGCGGTCGAGCTTTCCGTCGAAGAGCTGGAGGAGAGGATTGCGCCCCGGAAGGGCAGCAAAGGCATCGCGTAGTATACCTGTCCCTGACTGCGCGAGCGCCGGCCCGGTCAACCCGGGACCGGCGCTTCGTGTGTTCGCCATACCGCCTCTTTCGGAACGGCGGCGCCCGCCGCATACTCCGGCATGTCCGACGTCCTGAGCGTTCCGCCAGCCTCGCTGGAGGAGTTGCGCCTGGAAGTCGAGCGCCTCCGGCTGCTCCACTCGATCGCTCTGGAGTTCAACGCAACCCTCGATTTCGACCAGCTGCTCCCTCAAGTCTTCGACCGGGTCCTGACGGCCGTGGGCGCCTCGGGAGGGTCGCTCTGGATCGCAGAGGGCGAAATGCTCCACTGCCGGCTGGCCCTGGGAGGCTCGGCCGCCCGGCTGGTGGGCGCCCAGATGCCGATCGGAACCGGGTTCGTGGGCGACGTGGCGCAGAAGCAGCGGACCACCATGGTCATGGAGGCCGCGCGCGACCCGCGATTTCAGGAGGCGTCCGACACCACCGAAGACACCGTCTCCAGCACCATCATGGCGACGGCGATGGTGGCTGGAGGGGTGACGGTAGGCGCCGTCCAGGTGGTAGACAAGCGGACCGGCACCGGTGCCTTCAACGCTCACGACCGGGAGCTGCTGGAGGGACTTGCGGCAGCCGCGGCCAGCTCGCTGCGGAACGCGCAGCTGCATGGCTCCGAGCGCCGGGCCCGCGACCTCGCCGTCCTGCTCGAGATCAGCCGCGAGATCACCGCCACCCTGGACATCGACCGGGTGCTGCAGTCGGTGGTCAATCTAGCGTCTCGGGCCCTCACCTTTGATCGCGGCGCTGTCGGCCTCTACGAAAAGGGCAGGTGCGACATCCGGGCCGTGGCGGGGCAGGAGACAGTGGACCCCGACGACCCCCGGCTCCGCGACCTGATCGCCCGCGCGGAGTGGGCGGCGGGGCGGGGTGAGCCCCTCTACCTCACCGACCGCGACGATCCGGCCTCGGACGCCGAGCGGCTCTTCGTCACCGTCTTCGGCCAAGACCTGGTGGCGGACCAGGTGAGAAGCGGGCTCTATCTGCCACTGAAGGACGAGGAGGGCGTGCTCGGTGTGCTCCTCTTCGAGTCGGCAACAGCGGACTTCGCGGGCGCGACCCAGCGGGAAGTCGCCGCGATTCTAGCCAACCAGACCGGCGTCGCCCTGCGCAACGCGCAGCTCTATCACCAGGTGCCGATGGCTGACGCCCTCGGCGCTCTGGCGGCCCGCAAACAGGCACTGCTGTCGCTGCCGCGTCGCCGGCTGCAGGCCTTTGCCGGAATCTTGCTTCTACTCCTCGCCGCTCTCACCCTGATCCGCTGGCCGCTCCGGGTTCCCGGCGAAAATCCCGTGTTCCGACCCAACGGTTTCATGCCCGTCCGGGTCCTGGTGGACGGCACCGTCGAGCGGATCGGGGTCCGCGAGGGAGGATGGGTGCGGCGGGGCGACCTGCTGGCCGTTCTCCGCGCCACGCCGCTAGCCGCCGAGCGGCAGGCGACCGAGGCGGATGCCGCCACCGCCGACCGGCTGGCATCCCTCGCCACCAGCCGGGGCGACCCGGCGGAAGAGCGGCTGCACCGGATCCGAGGAGACGCGCTGCGCCGGGAGCTGGCCCTGCTGGACGAGGAGCTCGCCCTGACGACCGTGCGGGCGCCTGTCGCCGGCATGGTGCTGACACCGCGCCTGGAGGAGCGGATCGGTACCTCGTTGGCCGAGGGCGATCAGCTGCTAGCGCTGGGCCGCACCGACACACTGGAGCTCGAGCTCGGGGTCGATCAGCGCGACATCCTCCGGATTCGGCTCGGCCAGGAGATTCGGCTCCGGGTCGATGCCCTGCCCTCCCGCACTTTCAGCGGGCAGGTGACCTCCATCGCCCAGTTGCCGCACGAGCAAGATGGAAGAGTGTGGTACCCGGTACGGGCGAGCGTTCCCAATCCCGAGGGCCTGCTCAAGGCCGAGATGGCGGCGCACGCGCGAGTGCTCACCGCCCCGGCCTCAGCCGCCGGGAGGGTGTTGCGCGCACCGGTGCGGTGGGTCCGGCTGCTCTGGTGGAGGCTCTGGGCGTGACCTTGACCCGGCTCACCCTCTCTATCGCCGCGGTCGCGGCCTGCGGTGGTCCAGCGAAGGAGGCCGCACGCGAGCCGATCGCCGGCGGCGCGCCCCCCGCGCTCGTCACCGCTGACACCGTGACCGTCGAGCTGCCGCTCTCGCTCCCCGCGCAGCTCTACGTCGAGCACGACGCGGCGATCTATGCCAGGTCCTCGGGTATCGTCGAGTCCATCCTGGTGGATCTGGGCACCAAGGTTGGGCCCGGCCAGCCTCTGGCGCGCCTGGAAAGCGCGGACCAGGCGATCGCGCTCGCGCAGTCGAACGACCGGCACGACAACGCGGTGGTCCAGGCCAAGCGCCTGCGTGCGCTCCGGTTGGCCGGTCTCGTGAGCCAGTCCGACTCGGAACGCGTCGAGCTCGAGCTTCGCGAGGCCGTGCTGACACTCAAGAAGGCTCGGCGAGACTTCGACCTCACCCGGATCGTGGCCCCGTTCGGCGGAGTGGTAACGGGACGGAGCGCCCGCATCGGCCGGCTGGTCGACCCCGGTGACTCCCTGTTTCACGTTACCGCGCTCTCGCCGGTGCTCGCCGCCGTGCGGATCCCCGAGGCCTCCGCATTCGGGGTGAAGCTGGGCGCCGAGGCCGACGTGCTGGGCCCGCGGGGCGAGAAGGCCCGAGCGACGGTCGTACGGGGCAGCCCGGTGATCGACCCGGCGAGCGGGACCCGAGAGGTCGTACTCCAGCTCACCTCCGGCGACCGGCTGCCGCCCGGGAGCAGCGTGATGCTGAGGATCGGCTCGGAGACCCGCCGGGTGGTCGCCGTGCCCCGCGAGGCGATCGGCGAAGGATACGCGCTGGTCTGGGATGCGGATCGGGCTTCGCTCCGGCAGGTCACGGTGGGCGGGGAGCTCCCCGGGGAGCGGATCGAAGTGGTGAGCGGGCTGGCGCCGGGCGAGAAGGTGGTGCGGACCGGGCCATGAGCGAGCGACCCCGACTCCGAGCCGACCTAGTCCTGGTCCAGCAGACCTACCGGGGCGAGCAGAGCTTCATCGTGAAGGACCCCTCCACCCGAAAATACTTCCGCTTTCGCCCGGTAGAGATCGCCGTCATGCAGTCGCTCGACGGCCGACGCACCGTCGCGGAGGCAGCTGCCGCGCTGGTGGACCAGGGCCTGAAGGTGAGCGCCGCGGTGGTGGAAAGCTTCGCCGAGAAGCTCAAGACGATGGGCCTGGCCGAAAGAACGGTCCGCGAGAGCTCGGTCCTGCTGATGGAGCGGCTCCGCGCGCAACGTCGCGCCCGGCTGCGCACCGGCCCGTTCAAGGGCGACATCCTCCGGCTGCGCTGGTCGGTGGGCGACCCGGACCGATTCATGAACCGGACTCTGCCCTACCTCCGGTTCTTCTTCAGCCGCGGATTCCTGGTCGTTTCCGTCGCACTCTTCGCGACGTATCTGGTGATCCTGGGGCTCAAGTGGCCGCAGTTCGTCGACGCCATGAGCGACGTCTACCTCCTGCGCGCCTCGCTGCGAGATTACGCGTTTCTCTGGGCAGCGACCACCGTCATCATCGCGGTGCATGAGCTGGCACACGGCTATACCTGCAAACACTTCGGCGGGGAGGTGCACGAGATCGGGGTGATGATGTTCTACTTCGACCTGGCGTTCTTCTGCAACGTGAACGACGCCTG
>JACCRH010000215.1 GCA_013813675.1 Gemmatimonadales bacterium | reverse complement strand
GCTCGGTCTTGCGCCCGACGTCAAGGAGCGCACTCAGACTCGCAAAGGGGAACATCACCCCCGGCAACAAGCGCCGGCGGCAGGTGTGGGCACCCTCGTACTGAGCCCGCGTCAAGAGGTCTCGCAGCGCGGCGAACCGCTCTGGTGTTTCAAGCTGCAATGGAAACACGTTTCTCCGGATCGGGGCCAGGGTGCCGGGCAGCCGGGGGGCAAGCATCAGCCCCGCACCGGCAGATCCAAGTCCTGCCCCACGATCTCCCTCGTCACCGGCGGCCGGCTCCGGCGGGTCGCCGGCGTCTCACTCCAGCCCGCCGTCTCCATCAACGCCGCCGTTCGGCGATCGACTTCATCGGTCTCCAGCCGGTCACCCGCCACTGCCGAGGCAAGGTCGAGCCAGGTGAGGGCTTCGGCAAAGGCGAAGCGCAGGAGCGCGCCCTCACTGGCAAGCAGCGCCGAGCGGTAGGCAAGCCGGTGGTCGCCCCCCCGCTCAGCGTGACGGGCGACCTCTCCAGCGACGCTCCGCACATCCGTCGCCGGCGTGAGCACCTCGAGTGAGGCAGCGAGCGCATGGTGTACTTCGCGTCGCCGGGTGGGGGTCAGCCCGTCCCGCACCACGTGCGCGATCACCGGATGGAGGCAGCGATACACGCCCCCGCCTTCGCCCAGCAGGAGGCGTTCCGCCAGCCCGTCGCATACCGCCGCGGCATGGAGGCGCGAGATCCCGTGTACGTGGGAGATCACTTCAGGCCGGCACCCCGCCCCGCCGGCCACCGCCACGGTGATCAGGACTTCGCCCAGCTCCTCGGGCAGCCGGTCCACCCGCTCGGCGATGACGTCGTGCACAGTTCGCGACAGGGGAAACTCCTTCCCCCCCTCGAGCACGGATGGGGCCGCCTTCCATTCGCCGCTCTCGTCGTCGGCCGCCAGAAGCCCCTGTACGAACATCGTCTTGATCAGCTCGAGGATGTAGAAAGGATTCCCGTCCGTGATTCGATAGATGCGGCGGGCGAAGCGACGCGCCCCGGTCGGTGTGCTCACATGACCCATCTCCCGCACCAGCTGCCAGACTTCCTCCTCCCTCAGGCCCGCAAGTGGAATGGTCTCCGCATCGGCCTTGGCGCGGAGCGTCCGGCAGAGCCGGGCAGCCGGTGCGTCCCGCTCCAGTTCCCCGAGCGTGGTGGTCCCCAGCCAAAGGATAGGAGCCGGGTCCAGCCGTCGGACGAGGAACTGGATGAGCTTGCAGCTGTCCTCGTCACACCACTGAAGGTCGTCCACCGAGATCACGAGCGGTCGCTCGCCGGCCAGCGAGGCGATGAGCTGCGCGATGCCCTCGTACAGCCGCCAGGCATCGGTCGGGTCGGTGGTCGGCTCGGGCTCGGCGAGACCGGGGAATCGCTGGCGCAGCTCAGGCAGGAGCCTTCCCGTCTCGATGAGCCATTCGGCGTCGGTTCCCGCCAGACCAGGCGCATCCAGGGCGCAGCGGAGCGCCTCCACGATCGGAGCGAACGGCACCGTGGCGGTCGCATCATAACCGCGCCCTCTGAGCACGGTCGCGCCGCCGGCGACGACCGTCCGGAGAAACTCGTCCACCAGTCGAGATTTCCCGATTCCCGCCTCTCCCTCGATCAGCACGATCCTTCGCCCGCCCTTCACCGCGTCCTTCCACGCCCGCACCAGCGCGTTCCACTCAGGCGCGCGACCGATGAGGCTGGCCTCGAAGGAGGGAGCCCGCGCGTACCCCTGATCGCTGCCCGGGCCAGGGCGGACCGGCCCGGCGTCGGACTCGATGCGTCGGCCCAGGCCGATCAAGGCGGTAGAGGGCGCGCATCCCGTCTCCCGAAGCAGAGCGGCCCGGTACTCGGCGAGCTTGGCCAGCGCCGCTCCCCGGTCCCCCGCGAGGTACCTCGCCTCGATCGTCGCCCGGGCCGCCTCCTCGGACAGGCGGTCACAGGCCAGC
Source organism: Gemmatimonadales bacterium (assembly GCA_013813675.1). Lineage (GTDB taxonomy): Bacteria > Gemmatimonadota > Gemmatimonadetes > Gemmatimonadales > GWC2-71-9 > CAVVWJ01. The sequence goes on along the minus strand of JACCRH010000215.1, from coordinate 4,546 downwards.
CACCGGTCGGCCCGCTCGACCGCCTCCCGCCAGTGCCGCTGATCCATCGCGTCCCGCGCGAGCGTGCCGAGAGCGCTGACGTACCGCTGGAGCAGGCCCGACCTGGTCTCCGCGACCCAGTCGTCGAACTGGGGCGCGTGGCGGATGGAGAACCCGGCGAGGAACCGGGGCACGTCGATCGCAACGGCGGCCTCGGGGTCCAGCTCCGCCTTCCCGAGGAAATCCACCACGTCGCAGCGCACCGGCTCGGCCAGCTCGACCAGCTGCCGGTCGCAGTGCACCACCCCACCCAGCGAGGCGCGAAGGTGCTTGAGCACCTGGCGCAGGGAGGCGCGCGCCTCCACCTCCGGGGATTCACCCCAGAGCAGGTCGGCGAGCGCTTCACGGGTGTGGGGATGGGGCTCGAGCGTGAGGTAGGCGAGGAGGGCCAGCCCCTTGGCGCCGGGCTGAGGCGTGACCCGCTCTCCGTCGGGGTGGGCGACGCTGGGAGATCCGATCAAGGTCAGCACGGCACCCGGCACGCGATTGTCCTGGGGAACCAAGGCCACAACCTACGCCCGATTCACGGAAGGGCAATAGGGATTCACAGAGGATTCACGGCCCCGCCCGACATTGCCATCAGTTCTTTCGCCTGTCCCCCGTACGCCGCGACCACTATCGGAGGGTATCATGGATAGCTCCAAGGGCCAGTTCCGCATCGAGTTGACTCCCGAGCAGAAAGACAAAGTCCGCGACGCGACCGGGAAGGACGCCGAGGCGGTCGAGCTTTCGGTCGAAGAGCTGGAGGAGAGGATCGCACCCCGGAAGAAGAGCTTCACCAATTAATCCCTCGCTGGGCAACCGGGCGCCGGCCTCGCGTGAGCGAGGGCCGGCGCTTTTCGCGCCGGCCGGAACCGCCTCTTTCGGAACGGCGGCGCGCGCCGCATACTCTGACATGCCCGACGTCCTGAGCGTCCCGCCAGCCTCGCTGGAGGAGTTGCGCCTGGAAGTCGAGCGCCTCCGGCTCCTCCACACGATCGCCCTCGAGTTCAACGCAACCCTCGATTTCGACCAGCTGCTCCCTCGGGTCTTCGACCGGGTCCTGACGGCCGTGGGCGCCTCCGGGGGGTCGCTCTGGATCGCCGAGGGCGACATGCTTCACTGCCGACTGGCCCTGGGAGGCTCGGCCGCCCGGCTGGTGGGCGCCCAGATGCCGATCGGAACCGGATTCTTAGGCGACGTGGCGCAGAAGCAGCGGACCACCATGGTCATGGAGGCCGCGCGCGACCCGCGATTCCAGGAGGCTTCCGACACCACCGAGGACACCATCTCCACCACCATCATGGCGACGGCAATGGTAGCTGGAGGGGTGACGGTGGGCGCCATCCAGGTGGTGGACAAGCGGACCGGCACCGGTGTCTTCAACGCCCACGATCGGGAGCTGCTGGAGGGACTTGCGGCGGCCGCGGCCAGCTCGCTGCGGAACGCGCAGCTGCACGGCTCCGAGCGCCGGGCGCGCGACCTCGCCGTCCTGCTCGAGATCAGCCGCGAGATCACTGCCACCCTCGACATCGACCGGGTGCTGCAGTCGGTGGTCAATCTCGCGTCGCGGGCCCTCACCTTTGATCGCGGCGCCGTGGGCCTCAACGAAAAGGGCAGGTGCGACATCCGGGCCGTGGCGGGGCAGGAGACGGTGGACCCCGACGACCCCCGGCTCCGCGACCTGATCGCCCGCGCGGAGTGGGCGGCGGGGCGGGGTGAGCCCCTCTACCTCACCGACCGCGACGATCCGGCCTCCGACGCCGAGCGCCTCTTCGTCACCGTCTTCGGGCAAGACCTGGTGACGGACCAGGTGAAAAGCGGGCTCTATCTGCCGCTGAAGGACGAGGAGGGGGTGCTCGGCGTGCTCCTCTTCGAGTCGGCAACTGCCGACTTCGCGGGCGAGACCCAGCGGGAGGTCGCCGCGATCCTGGCCAACCAGACCGGCGTCGCCCTGCGCAACGCGCAGCTCTATCACCAGGTGCCGATGGCTGACGCCCTCGGTGCTCTGGCCGCCCGCAAACAGGCACTGCTGGCCCTGCCGCGTCGCCGGGTCCAGGCCTTTGCCGGGATCGCCCTTCTACTTCTCGCCGCCCTCACCCTGATCCGCTGGCCGCTCCGGGTCTCCGGAGAACATCCCGTGTTCCGACCCACCGGCTTCATGCCCGTCCGGGTCCTGGTGGACGGCACCGTCGAGCGGATTGGGGTGCGCGAGGGGGGAGGGGTGCGGCGAGGCGACCTGCTGGCCGTCCTCCGAGCCACGCCGCTGGCCGCCGAGCGGCAAGCGACCGAGGCGGATGCCGCCACCGCCGATCGGCTCGCGTCGCTCGCCACCAGCCGGGGCGACCCGGCGGAAGAGCGGCTGCACCGGATCCGAGCAGAGGCGCTGCGCCGGGAGCTGGCCCTGCTGGACGAGGAGCTCGCCCTGACGAACGTGCGGGCGCCTGTCGCCGGCATGGTGCTGACACCGCGCCTGGAGGAGCGGATCGGTACCTCGCTGGCCGAGGGCGATCAGCTGCTCGCGCTGGGCCGCACCGATACGCTGGAGCTCGAGTTCGGGGTCGATCAGCGCGACATCCTCCGGATTCGGCCCGGCCAGGAGATTCGGCTCCGGGTCGATGCCCTGCCTTCCCGCACCTTCGGCGGGCAGGTGACCTCCGTAGCCCAGTTGCCGCGCGAGCAAGACGGAAGAGTGCGGTACCCGGTGCGGGCGAGCGTTCCGAATCCCGAGGGCCTGCTCAAGGCCGAGATGGCGGCGCACGCCCGGGTGCTCACCGACCCGGCGTCCGCCGCCGGCAGGACGTTGCGCGCACCCGTGCGGTGGGTCCGGCTGCTCTGGTGGAGACTCTGGTCGTGATCCTGAACCGACTCACCCTCTCCATTGCCGCGTCCGTCGCCGCCTGCGGTGGTCCGGCGGCGGACGCCGCGCGTGAGCCGGCCGACACCCCCGCCCCCCCGACGCTCGTCACCGCCGACACCGTGACCGTGGAGCTGCCGCTCTCGCTCCCCGCCCAGCTCTACGTCGAGCACGACGCGGCGATCTACGCACGGTCTCCCGGTATCGTCGAGTCCATCCTGGTGGACCTGGGCAGCAAGGTCGGGCCAGGCCAGCCTCTGGCGCGCCTGGAAAGCGCGGACCAGGCGATCGCACTCGCCCAATCAAACGACCGACACGACAACGCGGCGGTCCAGGCCAAGCGCCTGCGTGCGCTTAGGTTGGCCGGCCTCGTCAGCCAGTCCGACTCGGAGCGCGTGGAGCTCGAGCTTGGAGAGGCCGTGCTGGCACTCAAGAAGGCTCAGCGCGACTTCGACCTCACCCGGATCGTGGCCCCGTTCGGCGGAGTGGTCACCGGACGGAGCGCGCGCATCGGCCGGCTGGTCGACGCCGGCGACTCGCTGTTCCACCTGACCGCGCTCTCGCCGGTGCTCGCCGCCGTGCGGATCCCCGAGGCCTCCGCCTTCGGGGTGAAGCTTGGCGCCGAGGCCGACGTGCTCGGCCCGCGCGGCCAGAAGGCTCGAGCCAGGGTCGTACGGGGCAGCCCGGTCATCGACCCGGCGAGCGGGACCCGCGAGGTGGTACTCCAGCTCACCTCCGGCGAACGGCTGCCGCCCGGGAGCAGCGTGACGCTGAGGATCGGCTCGGAAACCCGCCGGGTGGTCGCCGTACCCCGCGAGGCGATCGGTGAGGGATACGCGCTGGTCTGGGATGCCGACCGGACCTCGCTCCGGCAGGTCACGGTGGGCGGGGAACTCCCCGGAGAGCGGGTCGAAGTGGTGAGCGGGCTGGCGCCGGGCGAGAAGGTGGTGCGGACCGGACCATGAGCGAGCGCCCCCGACTCCGCGCCGACCTGGTCCTGGTCCAGCAGACCTATCGGGGCGAGCAGAGCTTCATCGTGAAGGACCCCTCCACCAGAAAATACTTTCGCTTTCGCCCGGTGGAGATCGCCGTCATGCAGTCGCTCGACGGCCGGCGCACCGTCGCGGAGGCCGCCGCCGCGCTGGTCGACCAGGGCCTGAAGGTGAGCACCGCGACGGTGGGACGCTTCGCCGAAAAGCTCAAGACGATGGGCCTGGCCGAGAGAACGGTCCGCGAGAGCTCGGTCCTGCTGATGGAGCGGCTCCGCGCGCAGCGTCGCACCCGGCTCAGCACCGGCCCGTTCAAGGGCGACATCCTCAGGCTGCGCTGGTCGGTGGGCGACCCCGATCGGTTTATGGACCGCACCCTGCCCTACCTCCAATTCTTCTTCAGCCGCGGATTCCTGGTCGCTTCCGTCGCACTCTTCGCGACGTATCTCGTGATCCTGGCGCTCAAGTGGCCGCAGTTCGTGGGCGCCATGAGCGACGTCTACCTCCTGCGCGCCTCACTGCGAGATTACGCGTTTCTCTGGGCAGCGACCACCCTCATCATCGCGGTGCATGAGCTGGCACACGGCTATACCTGCAAACACTTCGGCGGGGAGGTGCACGAGATCGGGGTGATGATGTTCTACTTCGACCTGGCGTTCTTCTGCAACGTGAACGACGCCTG
>JACCRH010000204.1 GCA_013813675.1 Gemmatimonadales bacterium | reverse complement strand
ATCGCGCTCTACACCCCCGACCAGATCGACGGGCTCGGAGGCGGTGGAGGGCAGCCGATCGTCTTTAACAATATCGCCCTGTTCTTCCTCGAGCCGAGCGAAGGCAACGACGATATCACCGGCCGCTTTCTGTACTACGCCAGCGGTGTTCCCGGCGGTGGCATTACCGGCCCGCTGGTGAAGCGCATTCGGCTGGTGGAGTAGAAGGAGCCATGTGAGTAATGGCCAAGCCATGACCGCCGCCGGACTCCGCGCCGCGCTCATCTCGACCGACGCCGGGTTCCGCGGCCAGCTTCGGGACATCCTGCTCGACGAGGGCGTGGGCGCCACCCTGGCGCTCGAGATCCACGAGCGCTTCGCGGCATTCGGCGAGAAGCAGGTGCGAGAGCTCCGCCATGTCAACGCGGAGCTCCTGATCCTGGACCTCCAGGACGACCCCGAGCTGGGCGTCCAGTTCGCCCAGTTCCTCTCCAACACCCATCCCGGCCACCGGATTCTCGCCGTGGGGCCGGCGCTGTCCCACGAGATGCTGCTCTCGGCCATGCGGGCGGGAGTCGCCGACTACCAGATCAAGCCGGTCAATGTCGACGCCCTCCGCGACTCGATCAGCCGGCTGAGCCAGTCGCTGGGCCGGGGAGGCGCCAAGGCCAAACGGCTGGGGCACATCTATACCCTCTTCAGTCCCAAAGGGGGCTCGGGCGTCACCAGCGTCGCGACCAACCTCGCGGTGGTCCTTCACCGGCTCACCTCCAAGCGCACCCTGCTGGTGGATCTCGATCTCGAGCTGGGCGAAGTCGCGCTGCACCTCGGGGTGCAGCCCCGGTTCAACTTTGTGGACATGGTGCAGAACTTCCACCGCATGGACGCCGACCTGCTGGCCTCGTACATCGAGCAGCACGAGTCGGGGGTCCATCTCCTCTCCGCCCCGTTTCATCCGGTGCGCGCGGAAGCGCCCAGCGGCGACGAGATCCGCCGAATCCTGCATTTTCTCCGGCAGCACTACGACTACGTGATCGTCGATACTCCGAAGACCTTTTCGCCAGGGACCCTGGCAGCATTCGATCAGTCGGAGCTGGTGCTGCTGGTGACCAACGTGGACCTGCCTTCGCTGCGCAACATCCAGCGGGGGCTGCCCATGCTCAAGCGGGCTCTGCCGAGAGGCGAGAGTCAGATTCGCCTGATCGTCAACCGCTACCACAGCGGCGGCGACATCACACTGGCAGACGTCGAGCGCACCCTGTCGCTCAAGGCCTCCGGAACGATCCGGAACGATTACGATGCGGTCATCGGATCCATCAACACCGGCAAGCCCATCGTGCTCAACGGCAAGTCCAAGTACACCCAGGACGTTCGCGCTATCGGCGCCGAGCTCGCGGGCCTCACTACCGGCCCCGGGTCGGCCAACGGCCGCGGGGTCGTCTCGCGACTGCTTGGACGGGTGCGCCGCAAGCCGCAGGAGAAGAAGCCATGAGCGAGACTGCACGCCCGAGCGGCCCCAGGCTCCCCTGGGAAGCGGAGGCCCCTGCCGCGCTGCCGCCGCAGAACGGCGTCGCCCCGCCGGTCAAGCCGGAATCCTCGGCGCCGGCCGCGTCGGTGCAGCCGCTGTTCCAGAGCGTCAAGTCCCGAGTTCATCGCAAGCTGGTCGAGCGGCTCAACCTGTCCAGCCTCGACAAGCTCACCCGGGACCAGGTGGTCGAGGCTATCCGCCGGGTGATCAATGAGCTGCTGACTCAGGAGGCGGTGCCGCTCAACTTCGACGAGCGCGAAGAGCTGGTCCGCCAGGTGTTGGACGAGATCTTCGGCCTGGGTCCGCTGGAGCCGCTGGTGCAGGACCCGGGGATCTCGGACATCCTGGTGAACACCTTCAATCAGGTCTTCATCGAGCGAGACGGGCGGCTGGAGAAGACCGACGTGCGCTTCCAGGACGATCGGCACCTGCTCCAGGTGATCGATCGGATCGTCTCGGCGGTGGGCCGCCGGATCGACGATTCCTCTCCCATGGTGGACGCCCGACTTCCCGACGGCTCGCGGGTCAACGCTATCATCAAGCCTCTGGCTATCGACGGCCCCCACCTGTCGATCCGAAAGTTCAAGCGCGACGCCCTCAGCGGCGCCGACCTGCTCCGCACCGAGAGCGCCACCGAGCCGATGCTCGACCTGCTCGAGGCGATCGTGCGGTCCCGGCTCAACGTGCTCATCTCCGGCGGCACCGGCGCCGGCAAGACGACATTGCTCAATATCCTGTCCTCATTCATCCCGCCGAATGAGCGCATCGTCACCATCGAGGACTCCGCGGAGCTGCAGCTTCGCCAGCCTCACGTGGTGCGGCTGGAGACCCGCCCGGCCAACATCGAAGGTGAAGGCGAGGTACCGCAGCGGCTGCTGCTGATCAACGCGCTGCGCATGCGGCCGGACCGGATCATCATGGGCGAGGTGCGCGGCGCGGAGGCGGTGGACATGCTGCAGGCGATGAACACCGGGCATGACGGCTCCCTCACCACGCTCCATGCCAATACTCCACGCGATGCTCTGAGCCGGCTGGAGACCATGATCTCCATGGCCAGTCTCGACCTCCCCGAGCGGGCAATGCGCCAGCAGATTGCCAGCGCCATCCAGGTGGTGATTCAGGTGAGCCGCTTCTCCGACGGCAGCCGGAAGGTGATCCAGATCTCCGAGATCGCGGGAATGGAGGGAGACGTCATCACCATGCAGGACATCTTCTCCTACGAGCGCCTGGGAATGGACGGCGACAAAGTCCTCGGCCGATTCCGGGCGAGCGGTATCAGGCCTCGCTTCTCCGACCGGCTCAAGTCCTTCGGCATCGATCTGTCCTCGCTTCTGTTCTCCAATCTCGAAGCGCCGCCGCCGGGAGCTCGCGGACGGTGGTAGGGATCCCTTTCGGGGCGTGGGCCGCCGCCGGACTCGTCTTCCTGGCCGTGGCTCTGGGCTCGCTGGCTCTGGCACTGCTCCTGGAGTGGAACCAGGAGCGGACTCGCCGCCGCCACATCCTCCGGAAGCTCCGGTCCTTCGAGGGCTCGATCTCCGAAGGGACCGGCACCCTTTTTCGGGGAGCTGGGGCCCAATCTCCCCAGTGGATGCAGCGACTCGCGGCCCGGACGCCGGCATTCGGCGATCTCCAGCTGCTTCTGCAACAGTCCGGCTCGGTCTGGACGATACAGGCGTTCCTGTTGCTTTCCGTGGGATTGGCCGTGGCGGCCGGCCTGGCGATGCTGGTGCTTACCAGCATCTGGCCGGTCGCCGTTCTGAGCTCTGCCCTGGGAGCCATCGTTCCGTACCTGGTCCTGCGACTGCGGCGGCAGCGCCGGCTCGACGCCTTTGAATCCGGGCTGCCGGACGCGATCGACCTGCTGGCCAGGGCCATTCGCGCGGGACATCCGCTTTCCTCCGGACTGCAGATGGTAGCGGAGGAAACTCACGACCCGGTTGCGGGCGAGTTCCGCCGCGCCTTCGAGGAGCAGCGTTTCGGCCTGCCGTTCGAGGATGCCATTACCGCGATGGCCGACCGGGTGGCGCTGGTGGACGTCCGAATTCTGGTGACCGCGATCCTGATTCAGCGGGTGGTGGGCGGAAACCTGGCCGAGGTGCTCGACAACCTCGCCACGGTGATCCGGAAGCGTTTCGTCATCCGGCGCCAGCTTCGAACCTACACCGCGCAGGGCCGGATCAGCGGCTACGTCCTGGCGATCCTGCCGATTGCCGTCGGCACCGTGAT
>JACCRH010000198.1 GCA_013813675.1 Gemmatimonadales bacterium | reverse complement strand
GTCTATGGAATGGTGCGACGAAACGTCGAGCCGAGCATCAATGCGATCAGCACGATCATCCTCCTGGTGACGACGGCGCTGATCTACCTGGCGGACCGGTTGTCCCGGGAGAAATAGAGGCGGGCTGTGCTTCCGGGGTTCCACCTCGAAGCCGGCCGCCTGGTGCGCCGGTATGGGGTCGCCCGCGCCCGGGCCCTCTTCGCCGACTCGATCTCGGCGGTGAGGTTGCTCGAAAGCGTGATCGCCGAGGAAGCGATCGACTGCGGCTACGCCAGGTGCGGAGCGGTGACGCTGGCCGCGCGGCGTGGCCATCTGCGGGAGCTGGAGCGGAGCCGGAGGCTGCTCCGTGAAAGCTTCGAGCATGAGACGACGCTGCTCGCCCTCCGATGAAGGATTGGCTCGGCTGACCCGAGACTCACGATTCCAGGAACCACGACTCAAAGGGGAGCCCACATGAGCACGCGCAAGCAACTCGAACGCCTGGTCGGACAGCTCGAACGCGGAGGGATTTCCCGCCGCGATTTCGTCTGGCGCGCGATGGCGCTCGGGCTCAGCGTGAGCTCCGCCGGTGCGCTGCTGTCGGCCTGCGGGGGCGACAAGGGCGGGCAGGCCGGCGAGGGCGTCGGCGGCCAGGCCGGAGCCGACCTGGATTCCCTGGAGAAGGAGCTGCACATCTACAACTGGTCGGACTACATCGCAGACGACACGGCGCCGAACTTCGAGAAGGAGTTCGGGGTGAAGGTGACCTACGACACCTACGAGAGCAACGAAGAGATGGTCGCCAAGCTGCAGGCGGGCGCCACCGGCTACGACATCATCGTCCCGTCGGGCTACATCCTTCCGGTGCTGGTGGCGACCGATCTCATCGGCCCGTTGAACAAGAAGTACCTCACCAACTGGGGAAACGTCGCGTCCATCTTCCAGAACCTGCCCTCCGATCCGGGGAACACCCACTCCGTCCCCTGGCAGTGGGGCACCAGTGGCATCGCCTACCGGACCGACAAGGTCAAATCGCCGGTGGACAGTTGGGCGGTATTCCACGACCCTCAGTTCCGCGGCAAGATGACGATGATGGACGACGGCCGCGAAGTGATCGGGGCCTTCCTGCGCTATCGGGGTCATTCGCTCAACTCCACCGACCCGCAGCAACTGGCGAAGTCCAAGGCCGACGCGGTTCAGGCCAAGAAGCAGCTCAAGGCGTATCTGTCGGCGCCGGTGAAGGCGCAGCTCATCTCCGGCGACGTGTGGATCTCCCAGCTCTGGAACGGCGACACCACCCAGGCCAAGGCGGAGCAGCCCAATCTCGGCTACGTGGTTCCCAAGGAGGGGTGCACCATCTGGGGCGACCTGATGTGCGTCCCCAGGAGCGCCCCCAACAAGCGCGCCGCCCACGAGTGGATGAACTACATCCTCCGACCCGAGGTGGGTGCCGCCCTGTCCAACGCGACCGGATACGGCACGCCCAACGCGGCGTCGGCCAAGCTGCTGGACACCCCGATTCCTTACCCCACGGAAGAGGAGCTCAAGCGGCTGGAGTATCAGGTGGACCTCGGCCGGGACACGGCGACCTGGGATCAGATCTGGACGGAGATCAAGTCGGCTTGACCCGCCATTCGAACAACGAGGTGCTGGTGCTCGGCCGGCGATACCTCGAGCTGATCGAGGGGCGGGAGCTCTCCGTCGAGGAAAAGCACGCCTTCATTGCGGAGACGGTGGAGGCGTACGAGCGCCACGTGAACCGCGGCTTCATCGGCTACCGCAAGTCGGTGACCGAGGCCGGGCAGTTTGCCGCGCTGGAGTGGTCGGGCCAGGGCTCGATGCTGGTCGACCTGCTCGGCCGGGAGTACATCGACTGCCTCGGCGGCTACGGGATCTTCAGCGCCGGGGTGAACCACCCGAAGATTCTGCGGGCGGTCGCCCGTCAGATGGAGCGGATGGCGCTCAACAGCCAGGAGCTGCTGGAACCGTGGCGGGCGGGCCTGGCACGGCTGCTGGCGATGGTCACCCCGGGCGACCTGGCGAACGTCTTCTTCATCAACAACGGCACCGACGCCATCGAAGGGGCGATCAAGCTCGCCCGGCTGTACACCCGCCGAAACCTGTTCGTGTCCACCCTGGGCGGGTTCCACGGCAAGTCCATGGGGTCGCTCTCCCTCATGGGCAAGGCATCGTTCCGCGAGCCGTTCGCCGGCGGCTTGCAGGACGTGCGCTTCGTGCCGTATGGCGACGCGGACGCGCTGGAGGCGGAGCTGGCCAAGGCGGAGCAGGTGGGAACGCCGGTGGCGGGATTCGTGGTCGAGCCGGTGCAGGGAGAGGCCGGCGGCGTCGTGCCGCCGGCGGACTACCTGCCGCGAGCCCGCGAGCTGTGCACGGCGTACGGCGCGCTCCTCATCGCCGACGAGATCCAGACCGGCATGGGCCGCACCGGCGCCCTCTGGGGCGTGGACCACACCGCCACGGTTCCCGACATCATGTGCCTGGGCAAGTCGATCGGCGGGGGGGTCATGCCGCTCTCCGCCTTTATCGCCCCGCCGGAGATCTGGGAGGTGATGATCCCCAATCCTATCATCCACTCCACCACGTTCGGCGGGAACCCGATGGCATGCGCGGCGGGCATCGCGGCGATCCAGGTGACGCTGGAAGAAGATCTGCCGGGCCAGGCCGCGGCCAAGGGCGATTTCCTCCTGCGGGAGCTCGCCGCGCTTCAAGGCAAGTATCCCCAGGTGCTCACCGACTCCCACGGGAAAGGCCTGCTGATCGGGATGGAGTTTCCGACGGACGAGGTAGGGTTCCGCTGCGCGGCCGGGCTCTTCAAGCGCGGAGTGCTGGTGGCGGGCACCTACTCCAAGGCGCGCACCATCCGGATCGAGCCGGCCCTCGGCATTCCGATGGAGCTGCTCCACGAGTTGCTGACCCGGCTCGAGGACACCTTCCGCGAGGTGGCCAAGGTGTCACCCTGAGCGAAGTCGAAGGGGACCATGTCTGCATCGGCCCCTTCGCTGCGCCCAGGGTGACATCGGTGGCATCGTGACCAGGATCACGCCAGCGTCAGCGCGGGCATCGAACATTGCGGCATGCCACGCGCTGTCGCGACCGGCTCCGCCGCCGATTTCATCCCACCTCGTCCGACCCTGACGAAGCTTCGTCGAGCGGCCGCCGGCTGCCGCGGTTGCGATCTTTGGCTGGACGCGACCCAGACGGTCTTCGGCGAAGGCCCGAGCGGCGCCGCGGCGATGTTCGTCGGGGAGCAGCCGGGTGACCAGGAGGATCGCGCCGGCCGGCCCTTCGTCGGCCCCGCCGGCCGGCTGTTCGACGAAGCGCTGCAATCCGCCGGCCTCGATCGAGCAACGGTCTACGTCACCAACGCCGTCAAGCACTTCCGCTTCGTGCGCCAGGAGCTGGTCAAGCGCCGGCTGCACAAGAAGCCCAACGCGGCCCAGGTGCGGGCCTGCAACCCGTGGTTGAAGGAGGAAGTCCGGCTGGTGAAGCCGAAAGTCGTGGTCGCGCTGGGGAGCACGGCGGCGCAGGCACTGCTGGGCAACGGCTTCAAAGTGACGCAGCATCGGGGCGAGGTAGTGCGCTCCGAGTGGGCCGGTGCCGTCATTGCCACCGTCCACCCGTCGTCGGTTCTCCGCGCGCCTGGGGATGTCAGGGAGGAGGCCCGGGAAGAGTTCTTTCGGGACATCGCGAAAGCCGCGCAGTTCCTTCGGTCCGCGGCGTCGTCTACTGCGTTGAAGTCGTCTACTGCGTTGAAGTCGTCAAAAGCGGTTTCGAAAGTGTCATCCTGAGCGAAGCGAAGGAGCCGGAGCCTTGTTTCGGCTCCTTCGCTTCGCTCAGGAT
>JACCRH010000153.1 GCA_013813675.1 Gemmatimonadales bacterium | reverse complement strand
CCGCGCTCGGCGTGGCAGGTGATACAGAAACCCATGTTGTCCACCTGGTTGACCTTGAAGACCTGGGGCATGCGGGTCACATCGCCGTGGCAGGTGGCGCACGCCGTGGGACCCAGCGCTTTGATGTGCCGCTGGTGGGGGAAGTGGGCGTGGCGGGGAAGAAAGTGGACCCGGACCCACTCCACCGGCTTCTTCTCGGTCCAGGCCTGCCGCAGCTTCCGAATCTCGGTCCGGCTGCTACTGTCGCTCCCGGCAACCACGAGGTGACACCCCATGCAGGTCTGCATAGTAGGAATGCCCGGCTCGGGCGACACCGCGACCGAATAGTGGCAGTACTGGCACTGGATCTTGAATTGGCCGGCGTGGATGTCGTGCCGGAAGAAAATCGGCTGGCGGGGACCCTTGAGCGACCCGGTGTCGCTGATGACCGGAGCCGTGATCGAATCGGCGGGGGACCGGGACTGCTGGGCCTGGGGACTCGGACTCGCGAACGCCAGCAGGGCCGCGAGTCCGCCGGCCCCTACGCCGCCGAGCACGATTGCCAACGTTCGCATTATCGATCCCACGCTGAGTGAGAGGCCCGCCGGAAAACGGGCAGCGCTCCCTCGCCGCCCCCGCCGGGGGACTCGGTTCGTCGCTCACCCGGTTCACCGCGCGCCGAAACATAGTCCAGCCAGTGCGCGGCACAACCCGATCCCGAGACGCAACCCGAGTCGATCATTCGGCTTCCGAATCGCCCCGGCGCTTGGAGGACGGGCCCCGCGCGCGGGGTCCCCGATGCGGCGCGGGGCGCTCGCCCAGCCACTCGCCCTTGCGGCGGGCAAAGGTGAGGAAGCCGTCCACGATGCGCCGGTCGCCCAGCTCCAGCCAGCACCAGCGCACCGGCCCGGTCCGCTGCGCCTCGGCCACCGCCCGGGCCAGATCAGCCGGGAGGCGCGGGAGGGCCCGCACCCGGCTCTCTTCCATATCGCTCAACGTGAAGGTGGTCGAGATGCCGTTGCCCACGACGTGCAGCCAGCAGAGCTTCCGGCTGCCGACCCCGTATTCCCAGCTCCACCGCCAGCTCGCGCCCATGTAGCGCAGGTTTTCCGCGACGCCGTCGATGGCCAGGAGCCCGGCGCGCACCACCTGGAACCGGCCGGCCGCGGCCGGGGGGAGGTCGTGCAGCGGCGCCGTCGCCTCGGGCGCCGCCTCTGGATCCGGATACCGGTTGGCCGACCAATAGGCGCTGGAGCGGCCCAGCGTCACGAGGGATCCGCCACCGGCGGCTCGCTGACCGCGAGCCCCGCGCGGGCGAGATAGCGGACCACCTCGATTCCCATGGCCCGCACCAGGGACGCCTCGCGCCCGTCGAGCGCCGCCCGGTGGATGATCTCGCGGAACGACCGCATCACACTCTCCGATCGCCGGGTCTTGAAGAAGTCCACCGCCCAGAGCGCCCGCCGCCAGTCGCCGAACAGCTCCTCCAGCTGGGCCGAGGTGGCCGGCGCGGTGTCCTTGCGCGGGGGCTTGAGCGGGACGGTCTCGCCGCCGCGCGCGATCCAGCTCTCGTAGGCCATAATCGCCGCCGCCTGGGCCAGGTTGAGCGAAGAGCTCCTGGGATCGGTGGGGATCGTCACCAGCACGTGCCCGAGGTCGAGCTCGGCGTTGGTGAGGCCCCGGTCCTCCCGGCCCACGACGATCGCTACCGGCCCGGTGGCCGATGCCTGGACCAGCTCCGCCGCCGCCTCGCGCGGGCGGATGGTCCGCCGCTTGGCCGTGCGGCCCCGCGCCGTGAGCACGGCGACGTAGACGCAGTCTCCCACCGCGGCCTCGAGCGAATCGGCCAGCTCGATCGTCGCCACGAATTCCGCGCTGTTATGCGCGATGCCCTCGATCCGCCAGGGATCGAAGCTCTCGGGTTGGACCAGCCGCATCCGCTCGATCCCGAAATTCCGGGCGATCCGCACTGCGCCGGCGATGTTGACGATGTCCTGCGGGTTCACGAGGACGAGAATGGGGGCGGAAATCATGCCTCCCCAAGGAAGCTGGTATCATGGCGCCTCGCCTTGAGCGCGGCGGCGAAGCCGGTCTTCTCCACCGACTTCATGTAGGCTTCCTTGGGCTCCACCTGCTTGCCCTCCACCAGCTCCATCAGCGCGTCGTTCAGGGTGACCATCCCGGTCTTCCGGTTGGTCTGCATGATGGAGGGGATCTGAAATGTCTTGCCTTCGCGGATGAGGTTGGACACCGCGGGAATGGAGAGAAGAATCTCCCGCGCCGCCACCCGCCCGCCACCGATCCTCCGGCAGAGCGTCTGGGCGATCACCCCCCGAAGCGACTCCGAGAGCATCACCCGCACCTGGGACTGCCGGTCGGCGGGAAACTGGTCGATGATCCGGTCCACCGTGGACGCCGCGGTGGTGGTGTGCAGGGTGCCGAACACCAGGTGTCCGGTCTCTGCCGTCTCGATCGCGATGGAGACCGTCTCCAGGTCGCGCATCTCCCCGACCAGGATGATGTCGGGGTCCTCTCGCAGCGCCGCGCGAAGCGCGTTCTTGAAGGATCGGGTGTGAAGCCCCACCTGGCGCTGGGTCACCAGACACTGCTTGCTCTGGTGCACGAACTCGATCGGATCCTCGATGGTGATGATATGGTCCGTGCGAGTCCGGTTGATGAGATCCACCAGCGCGGCGAGCGTCGTGCTCTTGCCCGATCCGGTAGGGCCGGTGACCACCACCAGTCCCTTGGTCAGATAGCACAGATTCTGCACCTCGCGGCTGAGTCCCATCTCGTCGGCGGTGCGCACGGTGGTCGGCACGACGCGGAACACCGCCAGGGCGCCGTGGCGGTCCCGGCCCGCGTTGCAGCGGAAGCGGGCCAGACCTTCGATCTCGTAGGCCCAGTCGGTATCGCCCGCCTCGCCGTATTCGGCGATCTCTTTGGGCGACATCACGCTCCGCAACAGCGTCTCGAGCCGCTCGGCCGGGATCGGGGGACTCTGCTCCCGGACCAGCTCACCCTGCCGGCGCAAGACCGGCGGCTGCCCCGACCGGAGATGGAGGTCGGACGCCTCGGCCTCCACCAGCAGACGCAGCAGGCCGTCGATCTCCCCGCGCGCCTCGGACCGGTCCGGTCCCTTCACCGCCGCGCCCGCCCGGGCAGGACGCACTACCGCCCGCGAGCCGTCGGTGCCCGGGGTGAGCTCGACCTGCACTTCCCCGCTCGGCGAGTGGTAGCCGAAACTCACCGGCGCACCACCCCCAACTTTTCCCGCCTCGGGACCCGCGACTTCGCGCACCAGCCCTACGATCTGTCCGTCGCTCAACGCGTCCCGGGTGATCGCGCGGGCCGCCCCGCTGGTCAGCAGGGCCGCGGGGTGGCCCACCGCGAGTTGCAGCGCGTCGGCGCGCTGTTCGTGCATGACTTGGATGAAGCGGTCGAGTCGGGCCACGGCGATCTCAGTCGAGGGGGCGGATGAGGCGAACGTGCGATTTGTTGATGTAGCGGGTGTGGCCGTCGGCCCAGAGCGCGAAGAAGCCGCCGGCGCCGTTCATGTAGTCCAGGGCGCGCCGCCGACCGGCGGGCAGCTCCAGGGTGGCGAGGCCGCGATACTCCGCTCCGCCGGGGAGGATCACCTCCAGCTCCACGTGCTTGGCCGCGGTGACCCGGTCGGGATCGGGGGGCGGCACGTCTTCAGGGCAGGTGATCTCCAGCACCTGCGCCTTGGGCACGAGGGCGACCCGGCCCTCCAAGAGAGTGAGCGCGAAGAACGCGTCCGGCCGGTTGAGCATCTCCAGCGGCGTCTCGGAGCCACCCGGCTGCGGGTACGCCGGCCGGGTCAGCAGATGCAGGTCGCCGTCGAAGGCGAGACCTTCGACCAGCGCGACATGGGCGGGCAGCCGGTTGGTCGATCCCCACTCGCTCATCGTCTATGTCGGGGCATGAGGGCGGAAACTGAATGGACGAGGGAAGCGCGGCAAGTGCCGGATCAGCCTCGGAGCTCGACGCCGGCCCGGGACTCGATCAGGCGGATCGCCTCCAAGTAGTCGGCCGACTCGCCCAGGGTGGCCCGGGCCTCGCTCAACAGCTCACCGGAACGGTCGAGCAGAGGTCCGTCCACGCCGACCTCGCGGAGCAGGTCGCAGGCGATTCTTACGTCCTTGTCCAGCAGCGCCAGCCGGAACGTCCGGGGCCAGGCGCCGGTGAGGACCCGCTCCGGGACCAGGGTCTCGCTCACGAACGAGCGGCCGCTGGAGACGTTCAACACCGCGAGCGCGGTGCGGGCGGGCACGCCGGCCTTCACCAGCCCGGCGAGTCCCTCGCCCACCGCGAGGATGTTGACCGCCAGAAGCGCGTTGTTGACCGCCTTGAGGGCGTGGCCCGCGCCCACCGGGCCCACGTGCTCGACCCGGCTCCCCATGTGCTCGAGCAGGGGCCGGGAGCGCGCGAAGGTCTCGTCATCGGCGCCGACCATGATCGTGAGCGTGCCGGCCTCCGCGCCGTTGGTGCCGCCGCTGACCGGCGCGTCGGCAAAGGCGATCCCACGCTCGGCCAGGCGCGCGGCGATCCGGCGGGAGGTGGCGGGATCGCCCGAGGTGCAGTCGAGCAGCAGCGCGCCCCGAGTCAGTCCGGCGAGGAGGCCGTCCGGCCCGTCGAGTATCGCCTCCACTTCTCGCGAGGTCGGCAGGCAGGTGATGACGACGTCGGCCGCGGCTGCCGCGTCCCGGGGCGTAGCCGCCAGTCGGGCGCCGTGCGCCTTGGCGAATTGCTCCGCGCGAGCGCGGGTGCGATTCCAGACGACGAGTCCTCCCACGCCAGCCAGGCGCGCCGCCATGGGAGCGCCGATAGCGCCGAGTCCCAGGAAGGCGGTCGGCCGGTGGCTCACGTCGCGTCCGCCGCGGTGTGGGCGACGCCGCTCTTCCGCTGGCCCAGCTCCCGATCCAGCATGAGCAGGCCCGGCCGGTCCTCACCCACCATGCGGAACTGCTCGGCGAGGAGCCCGCTGGTCTTTTCCTCTTCCACCTGCTCCTGCACGAACCAGTCGAGAAATACCGTGCTGGCGAAGTCACGCTCGTCCACCGCCAGCCCATAGACCTTGTTGATGCTGGCGGTGACCTGCTGCTCGTGCTTGTGGGCCTGGTCGAACACTTCCCGCGGGGAGGAGAAATCGGCGGGCGGGCGGCCCAGCTCGTAGAGCTCGACCTTGCCGCCCCGGTCCAGCAGGTGATCGAAGATCTTCATCGCATGCCCGGTCTCCTCCTGGGCCTGGCCGCGCATCCACTGGGCCAGTCCGGGGAGATTGGCCCGGTCGCAGAACGCCGACATTGAGAGGTACAGGTAGGAGGAGTAGAATTCCTGCTTCATCTGCTGGTTCATCGCGTCCTGCATCGTGTTGCTCATCATCGGCTGGAGCTCCGGTCCGTGGGTGCGTCGAAGATAGCATGAGCGCCCGCATTCTCCACGTGGATCTCGACGCGTTCTTCGTCGAGGTCTGCCGGCAGCGCCACCCGGCGCTGCGCTCGGTCGAGCTGCTGGTGGTGGGTGGCCGGCGCGACCAGCGCGGGGTGGTCCAGTCCGCTTCGTACGCCGCGCGACGCTACGGCATCCACGCGGGCATGCCGATCGCGCAGGCGGTGCGGCTCTGCCCCGCCGCCACCTTCTTTCAAGGCTCGTTCGAGCACTATCGGGACGCCTCCCGCGCCGTGCGGGAGGTGCTGCAGCGATTCTCGCCCACCGTGGTCATGGGCTCGCTCGACGAGGCCTACCTCGACTTCGCCGGCACCAACCGGCTCCATCCCGTGTCGCTCCTTCCCGTGGCCGAGCGGGTGCGCGACGTGGTGCGGGCCGACACCGGGCTCGACTGCAGTATCGGCATCGGCCCCAACCGGATGATCGCCAAGCTCGCCTCCGACCGCGCCAAGCCGCGAGGGCTCATGGAGGTGCGGGCCGGCTGGGAGGAGGGCTTTCTGGCCGGGCTGCCGCTCGGCGCGCTACCCGGAGTCGGGCCCAAGACAGCGGCGCGATGGGCCGAGCTGGGCCTGACCGACGTCCACCAGGTGCAGGCCATGGACGAAGCCGCCTTGGCCCGCCTGGTGGGGGGCGACGCGCGGGGACTCAAGCGGCGCGCCCACGGCCACGGCGGCGCCACGCTCCGGGCCGAGCGTCTGCCCAAGTCGGTGAGCCGCGAGACCACGCTCTCGCGCGATCTTCGGGACCCGGAGGAGCTGGAGGCGATTCTCGCCCTTCTCACCGCCCGCGTGGCCGGCCAGCTTCGCGAGGAACAGCTCGTGGGGCGCACGGTGACGCTCAAGCTTCGACACGACGATTTCCACACCGTCACCCGGCGCCAGACCCTCGAGATGGCGACTGATCTCGACGCCGAGCTCTACCAGGCGGCGCGGACACTGTTCCGCACGGCATTCGAGGACGTCCGCCGGCGGAATCGCGGCGTCCGGCTGATCGGCATCGCGGCCACCAACCTGGGGGTCGCGGCGGAAGCGGATCTCTTCGAGCCGCTCGAGCGGCAGCGACTCAAGGACCTGTCGGTGGCGGTGGACAAGGTGCGGGGGAAGTACGGCTTCGGCGCGGTGACGCCCGGATCGGTGTTGCGCGCCCGGCGGGGAGACCGCTGAGGAAGGGTCAGCGGGGCCGGAGATCCTGGTCCTCGAAGCGAAGCCCCAGCGTGCCGTCGCGGCTCTTCACCTGGGGTCCCAGATCGCGAAAGGTGGCCTCGCCGCCGGTGGCTGAGCGGGCCCGTACGGTGCTGTTGCCATAGAGCCGGTAGTAGCCGAGAAACACCCGGTTGGCGCCCGGGCGGACGGCACACTCGCAGTCGCGAGCACCCGCCAGGCCGGCATTTATCGTCACCCGGAGCAGGCCGGTACTCGCGTTGGTGACCAGCGGCGCGAAGTAATCGGCGTCCCCCTGGCTCACCCAGGCGCTATCGGCCAGGGTCCCCCGGCCGCGGGGGACGAGCGCTCCCCGGATCTCCTCCCCCATGGGCTTGCCCTCCGCGGATAGCGGGCGAACCAGCTCCCACTGGGCCACCGACGCCGGGCCTCGGGGCACCACCAGCTCCACCACCCCGTTTGGTGGGATCGTGCGAGCCGGTTGGCCGCCGAAGACGAGCCGTACCGGAGCTGCGAGGCGGTTGGTGAACCGGAGACGCGAGCGGCCGAGCGTGAGGTACCCGGCCGCGGCCGCGGCGACCGCGACCACGAGTGCCAGGATCAGCAGGCGGCGCACCGGTCAGCGCACCGGCAGAAAAGACCCGAGCGGATTGCGCGGCTCGGCTGGGATTTTCCGAGCGGGCTTTGCGCGCCGGGGCGTGGCCCGGGGAGGTGGACGCAGGTCGGCGCGCTCCACCCGCACCACCACGGCGCCGCTGGCCGAATCGCGCCCGGCCGCGAAATCGGTAAACCTTGCGCTCCACCCTGCGCGGTCGGTGACCCGGAGCGCGCTGCTCCCGCTGTAGCGGTAGTACCCCAGGCGAAGCGAATCGCCACTCGAGATTCTGCAGCCGCAGTCGAGACTGTCGTCCCCGGCCACGACGGCGACCCGGAGCGATCGGCCGGCGCGGTTCACCACCGTTGGGGTGAAGCGCGGCGCGTCGCCCGCGGTCGCGTCCACCACCCGCCGCAGCTCGCCCTCGACCCGCCGCGCCACGATGGCGCCTTCTACCGGCCCGCCCAGCACGCGGTCGCCGGTGGATGGCTGCACCATCGCCCAGTGCGCCTCCAACGCCTCGCCGGCCGGGAGAGGCAGCCGGCCGCTGTCACCGGGGGCGATCATCAGCCCGGTGTCCTCCACCGTAAGCGCGATCGGCTCGGTGAGCCGGTTCTCCACCACCAGCGCGGAACCGAATGGGGCGACCGGTCCCGGCGGGAGATTCGCGCTCGTATCGTCCACCGGGGACCGGGCGGGCGCCGGCTGGTCGGGCTGCCGGCCGGGAGCCGCAACGGCAACCATGACGCCGGCGATCGCGGCGGCCGCCATGC
>JACCRH010000147.1 GCA_013813675.1 Gemmatimonadales bacterium | reverse complement strand
GCGCGGGGCGCCTCGAACAGGCGCCGCTGCGCTGCCGTGAGCCGGCCAGCCTTGGCGCGAGCGCGGAGTGCGAGGAACGAGGGGCTCGCGCCTACGTCGGCGGCGGTGCACAGGGGCAGCGCCGTGTGGGGGGACCACGCGCGGCCAGGAGAAAATGAGTGGCGTGCGGGTTCCTCCGTCGTACAGCGTCACCTTCTCACGCGGGAAGGGCGCGCCATTGTCGCTCAGAAAAACGATCAAAGTATTGCCCCGCAGGTCTCGTCGTAGTACCGCGCGAGGTCGGTCCGCGTCTCGGGCGTATCGGCGAGGTAGGGTGGGAGCGCCACCCGCGCAGGAGCGTGTGGACGGGGGAGATCATGCTCGTACGGACGGTGCGGGTCGTGGAACCCGATCCAAAGAAAGAATGGTCGTGCACCGGCCGAGTCCAGGAAAGCGGGAAAGGCCTCGGCGATTGCCGCTGAGTACCACGGAAACTGCCGTTCACCGTTGGCGCCGTAGTGCGTCTTCGCCATGTGGCCGGTGAAGTATCCCCGGGCCTGGAGATAGGACGGCAGGAGGCGCTCCGCGGCCGGCAACGGCGTGTGGAGGTCCTCGGCCCGGACCGCGTGAGCGTACCTGCCGGTCAGGATACTGATTCGAGACGGGCTGCACTGCGGCGTGGTCCCGAAGGCACGCTCGACGGTGAGACCCGACCGCGCAAGCCGGTCGATCGTAGGCGTGCTGACCGCGGCGTTGCCGTAGGGCCCCGTGTCGCGCCATCCGAGGTCGTCGCCGACGAACACGACGATGTTGGGCCGCGCCCCTCCGGCGGCGCCTGCGCGGCGAGCGCCGGGCGAGTAGTTGCCGGCAGGGCCGACAGCGCGCCGAACGCAAGGAGCCGCGCACGAAGCGGAGCGAGGGCCGCTCTCATCCGTCAGGCCCTCCGTCGAAGAACTCGACCACGCCGGTCTCGAGTGAATACTCGGCCCCGACGACTCGCAGGCCTGCGTCCTGGATCAACTGCTCCAGCAACTCGGAGCCGTGCCGCAGGTGATTCACCGAGGCGCGAATATTCGCCCGGACCGCCTGCTTCACCAGGGCCTCCTGATCGTGCCGCAGGTCGGTCGCGAGCAGTCCCTCGACCGAGGGTCGCACCCGGTCGACGATCGCCCGCAGGTTGCGGGACTGGGTCTCGCTGGGTCTCCGCAGCTCCTCGAGAGTGGCCAGGATCGCCCCGCACTGCGAGTGGCCGAGGACCAGTACCAGCCGGGTGTCGTAGCGCGCGGCGGCAAACTCGACGCTGCCGATCTGGGAGGGGGCCACGATGTTGCCGGCCACCCGGATGACGAACAGGTCCCCCAGGCCCTGGTCAAATACGATCTCGGCCGGAACCCGAGAGTCGGAGCACCCGAGGATGATGGCGAAGGGCCGCTGCCCGGTGGGCAGAGCGACCCGCCGGGGGTGACTCATCAAGACTTCCGAGTCGTCGACGTTGGCGGCGAAGCGGAGGTTTCCTTCTCGCAATCGGTCGAGCGCGTCGCGGGCCGGCACCATCCCGCTCACAGCCCCCGGAGTGGGGGTGGGCGGGTCACTCATCCGCGGCAATCGACTCGACCACTTCGCACAGCATGGGCGCGAAGGTCGCCAGCGCCGCCGCGGCTGAGTTGCCGGCCCTTCTCGATCGTGGCCATGAATCCCCCGCTTTGGTGTAGTTCAGTAGTTGCGCGTTGGAACAACGTGCCTCAAGGCTGGATGGCGGTGCGCTGAACCACTACTTTCGACCTGCCCACTCACCACAGCGTCCGCGATTCCGGGGTGCTCCCATAGGACACCACGGTGCCGTTCTCGTACAACCGAAAATCGTAATAGTTGTAATCGGTGCCGGCGGTTGCCGGCGGATCAGTATCAGTCGGATGTCTACACCGGCAAGGCCCTCGATTTCATCCAGCGTCGCGCGCCCGAGGCCGCCGCCGGCGGAGCGGCGTTCTTCCTCTTCGTCACTTATCTGGCGCCGCACTCTGGCAGCCCGGTCGAGCCGGGCGACCCCGGTCTGGCGAACCCGGTCCCTGCGCCCCGCCATAAGGGCCGCTTCGCCGGGGAGCGCCTGCCGGCGACACCGGCATTCAATGAGGCCGACGTGAGCGACAAGCCGGCGAGCATGCGCGCCAACGCCGTGCTCAAGCCGGGGCGGATGAACCAGATCCTGCTGGCCTACCGCCAGCATCTCGAATCGCTGCTGGCGGTCGACGAAAGGGTCGCCCGCATCGTCGAGGCCCTGCGGGTGGCCGGTGTGCTGGAGAATACTCTCGTCATCTTCACCTCGGACAACGGCTACTTTCGCGGCGAGCATCGGATCGCATCCGGCAAGATCTTACCCGAAATGGTGTTCCAATCTGCAACATTAGGGCGGACAAAAGTCGCACCTTGAACCTCGGACCCTCCCTTGCTATATTCTCGCCTGCGATGGTCGCGCCCGGTTGGCGCGATTTCAAGATCCAAGGAGCTCAGGGCCCCCGGAAATCGCAGGGGTCCTTTTTTCTTGGAGCCCCATCGCAGCCCAGCGTGAGGGTATTGATCACGACGAACTGGTAGTCGGTACGCGCGCGAATGCCGAGTCCCGATTACGAACACAAAGGAATACTCAGCATGCGCACCACCGGCACCGTGAAGTGGTTCAACGACGCGAAGGGCTTCGGGTTCATCACCCCGGAGAACGGCGAGAAGGACTGCTTCGTCCATCACTCGGCTATTTCGGGCCAGGGCTTCAAGAGCCTCGCCGAAGGCGAGAAGGTGGAGTTCGACGTGGTTCAGGGCGCCAAAGGCCCGGC
>JACCRH010000065.1 GCA_013813675.1 Gemmatimonadales bacterium | reverse complement strand
CGTTCATGCCGTGGTACGGGCACAACTTCGAGGACGCCATCGTGCTCAGCGAGCGGCTGGTGAAGGACGACGTCTACTCGTCGATCCACATCCAGGAGCTCGAGCTCCACGTGCGCGACACCAAGCGGGGCCAGGAGGAGATTACCCGGGAAATCCCCAACGTCTCCGACGAGAGCGTGGTGGACCTCGACGAGCGGGGCATCGTCCGGATCGGCGCCCACGTGAAGCCGGGCGACATCCTGGTCGGCAAGATCACCCCGAAAGGCGAGACCGAGCTCTCCCCCGAAGAGAAGCTGCTCACCGCCATCTTCGGCGAGAAGGCCAAGGACGTGAAGGACAGCTCGCTCAAGGTGCCGCCCGGCATGGCCGGCGTGGTGATCGACGTCAAGATCTTCAGCCGGATCGAGGATCAGGTGGTCGAAAAGGACCGGGGCGAGCGGATCGGTGAAGTCCGCCGGATCGAGAACGACGAGAAGGCTCGGATCAACACCGTGATGCTGGACGAGCTGAGCCATCTGCTCCAGGGACAGGAGATTGCCCTGATGCTGAAGGCCGGCACCGTGGAGGAGCACCTCCCGGCGGGCACCAAGCTCTCCGCGGCGGCGGTGAAGGATCTCGACCTGGGCGACATCGACCTCAAGACGATGCGGGTGGCCAACAAGGCGGCCAACGAGCGGCTCCGCTCCACCATCGACATGGCCGCGCGCGAGCGGGCCAAGGTGGAGGAGAAGGCCGAGGATCAGATCGACAAGATTCTCCAGCCCGACGAGCTGCCGCCCGGCGTGATTCAACTGGTGAAGGTGTACATCGCCGAGAAGCGGAAGATCTCGGTGGGCGACAAGATGGCCGGCCGCCACGGGAACAAGGGCATCGTCGCCCGGATCGTCCCCGAGGAGGACATGCCGTTCCTGCCGGACGGCACCCCGGTGGACATCGTCCTCAACCCCCTCGGCGTGCCGAGCCGAATGAACGTGGGCCAGATCCTGGAGACCCATCTCGGCTGGGCCGCGCGGATCCTCGGGTTCGAGGCCAAGACCCCGGTCTTCCGGGGCGCCGACGAGGCCGAGATCGGCGTACTGCTCCGCCTGGCGGGATTCCGCTGGGCGGCGGAGAGCCTTCGGCTCCGGAAGGCCGCGCCGGAGCTGGCGGCCTCGGCGATCACCCGGCTGGTGACGGATCTCAAGAAGGTGGTCCCCGACGGGGGCCATGCCACCGTCCTCGAAGCGGGGATCGGCATGCTGGGCGCCCGTGGGGTATCGGCCGAGACCAAGGAGCTGTTCCAGCAGGCGCGCGGCTTCCTGTCCGAGGCGGCGAAAGAGCTGGGGGAGCGGGAGCTGGCCCAGCGGCGGCAGGAGTCGGCCTTCCACCACGCGGAAGCCGAGCGGGACGACGTCAAGGACGCGAAGGCTGCGACCAAGGCGCAGAAGGAGCTGGAGAAGGCCGGGGCGGCCACGGCCGCGGAGGCGCTGGTCGCGGCCGGCAAGCCCAACCTGGCGGCGCTGCTCGGCGGCAAGAACGAGGGCGACGTGGACGCGGCGGCCGACGAGCTGCTCCGGAGCGCCGGGCTCACGCCCGCCGGCAAGGCCCGGCTGCGCGACGGCCGGACGGGCCAGTTCTTCGAGGGCGATGTCACCGTCGGATCGATCTATATGCTGAAGCTGAGCCACCTGGTGGACGACAAGATCCACGCCCGGTCCATCGGACCGTATTCCCTGGTGACCCAGCAGCCGCTCGCCGGCAAGGCCCAGTTCGGCGGCCAGCGGTTCGGAGAGATGGAGGTCTGGGCGCTGGAGGCCTACGGCGCCGCGCACGTGTTGCAGGAGATGCTCACGGTCAAGTCGGACGACGTGAACGGGCGCAGCAAGGTGTACGAGGCGATCGTGAAGGGGCAGAACCTGCCCGAGCCGGGCATTCCGGAGTCGTTCAACGTGCTGGTTAAAGAGTTGCAGGCGCTGGGCCTGAAGGTCACGCTCGGGACCACCGAAGCCGGCGATGAATAAGAGGGACTCATGATTGATTTTCGCAGCGGGCGCGAGCCCAAGAGCTCGAGCTTCGACTATATCAGCATCCG
>JACCRH010000051.1 GCA_013813675.1 Gemmatimonadales bacterium | reverse complement strand
CAACCAGGACACCCTCCATGGACCACACGATCGTGCATTTCGAGATCCCGGCCGACGACCCCGAGCGGGCCGCGAAGTTCTACCGGGAGCTGTTCGGCTGGCAGATCGACCGCTACGCGGGCTCGGGCGAGAAGGGCATGCCGGACTACTGGATGGTGCAGACCGTCCCCACCGACGCCGAAGGGAAGCCCACACGCCCGGGCGTCAACGGCGGTCTGATGCGGCGGATGATGCCGAGCCAGGCTCCCGTCAACTACATCGCGGTCGCGAGCGTGGTCGAGTTTACTCAGAAGGCGGAGCGGCTCGGGGCCAAGGTCGTGGTGCCGAAGATGGCGGTCCCGAGTATGGGGTGGTTCGCGCAGCTCACCGATACCGAGGGAAACATCTTCGCCATCTGGGAGACCGACTCGGCGGCTGCCTGAAGGTCAGCGGAGCAGATTCTCCAGCTTGACGGCCGTGTCGGTGCGCTCGTCGCGATACTTCACGATGACCGGCGTATAGAGTCCGATTCCTTCCCGGGCTCCCACGCCGGTCCGCACCGGCCGCGTCCCGGGCACGACCACCGCGCCCGGCGGAATCTCCAGCGGGCGCTCGCCTTCCCTGCGGTACACCCGATCGTGTACCAAGTCGAAAACCGCGGTGCCTCCGGTGAGGAGCGTGCCAGGAGCCAGCACGGCTCTCTCGCGGACGATCGTCCCTTCGTAGACTCCGCAATTGCCACCCACCAGCACCTCGTCCTCGATGATGACCGGCAGCGCCCCTGCGGGCTCGAGCACCCCGCCGATCTGGGCCGCGGCCGAGAGGTGGACCCGCTTTCCGATCTGGGCGCACGATCCGACAAGGGCGTGGCTGTCGATCATGGTGTCCTCGTCGACGTAGGCGCCGACGTTGACGTACATCGGCGGCATGCAGATCACTCCGCGGGCGACGTAGCTGCCGTCCCGGATGGCGGAGCCGCCGGGCACGAGCCGCACACCGTCGCCGAGACCCAGCGCACGGAGCGGGAAGGTGTCCTTGTCGTAGAAGGGAAACGGCCCGCCGGCCGCCGCGGCACCGACCCGTCCCAGCCTGAAGCCGAGCAGGATGCCGGCCTTCACCCAGCCATTGGCACGCCAGCGCCCGTCCGGCTCCCGCTCGGCGGCACGAACTTGTCCCGCGTTGAGCTCAGCTTTGAGCGCGTGGAACGCCTTCAGCGCTGCCGCTTCCTCCCCTGGGGGCACCCCGACCGCGAAGCGCTCCAGCTCGGAGCGGAGCGCTGTCGGTTCGGCTCTGGCCACTAGAGCTCCACTCCGAGGTCCTTGAGCGCGGTCGCGATGGCCTGCCGGGTCTTCTCGGTGACCGGGACCATCGGAAGCCGGAGCACGTTCCGGATCCGGCGGGTGAGCGCCAGCGCGGCTTTGACCGGCGCGGGATTGGTCTCCAGAAAGTTCGCGTCCATCAACGGAAGCAGGCGGTAGTGCCACTCTCTCGCCTTCTCCAGGTTTCCCGCCAGCAACAGGTGCACCAGTGCGCGCATCGGCCCGGGCATTTCGTTGGAGGCCACCGAGACTAGGCCGTCGCCACCGGCCGCCACGATCGGCAGGGTGAGCCAGTCGTCGCCCGAGAGGACGGTGAACCGCTCGGGGCGGTCTCGCAGGAGCCGCATCACCTGGGCGAGGTCGCCGCTCGCCTCCTTGATGCCCATCACGTTGGGGTGCTCGGCGAGCTGCAGGGCCACCTCCGGCTGCAGGTTCACCGCCGTCCGTGCGGGAACGTTGTAGAGGCAGATCGGCCTGGTGGACGCGTCGGCCACCGCGGTGAAATGGCGGAAGAGGCCGCCCTGGGTGGGCCGGTTGTAGTAGGGCGTCGCGGTGAGGAGATAGTCGGCCAGCCGGCACATGCGGCGGGCTTCGGCGACGGCGCGCGCGGTGTCGTTGCTGCTGGCTCCCGCCATAACCGGCACCCGGCCGGCGGCGGTCTCCACCACCGCCGCGACCACCCGCTCGCGCTCCGAGTCGTCCAGGGTCTGCGCCTCGCCGGTCGAGCCGCAGGGCACCAGGAAGTCGATGCCCTCGGCGATCTGCCATTCCACCAGCCCGCGGAGTGCCGGGTAGTCCACCTCCCCCCGGTCGGTGAAGGGAGTGACCAGAGCCGTCCCGCATCCCTGCAGGCGCATCATCCGGCTGCTCCGAAGAGCATTTCCTCGAAGTCGTGGACTCCGGGCCGGCCGGGCAGCCATTCCGCCGCCGCGAGAGCCCCGGCCGCGAAGCCCCGGCGACTCCTGGCCACATGGCCAAGGGTGACGGTGTCGTGCGGCCCGTCGTAGGTCACCACGTGGGTCCCGGGAATGGAGCCGGCGCGCACCGAGGTGACGGGAAACTCGCGGGCGCCGTCCGCCTCGCGCAGCCTTGCGCGCAGCGCGGCCGCGGTTCCCGACGGTGTGTCCAGCTTCGCCGCATGGTGCTCCTCCAGGATGAAGCCGTCGAACGCGGGCCGGCCGGCGAAGTGGGCGGCCAGGTCGCGGGCGGCGCGGAGAAACAGGTGGACGCCGACCGAGAAGTTGGCCGCATAGAGCAGCGCGCCTCGCCGCGCCTCGACCAGCCGCGTGATCCGCGGCAGCTCCGCGATCCATCCGGTCGTTCCGGTCACCGTAGGGACTCCGGCCTCGATCAAGCGCGTCAGATTCTGAACGACCGCGTCGGGCCTGGTGAACTCGATCGCGGCATCCACGCCGGCGAGCCGCTCGCGGGTCAGCGCGGCGCCTCCGGCGTTCTCCTCGCGTCCGATGATCGCATGCACGACGTGGCC
>JACCRH010000040.1 GCA_013813675.1 Gemmatimonadales bacterium | reverse complement strand
GAGGCTGGTCGTGCGGGCCCAGGTCACCTGGTGTTCCACCTGGCCGACGTGCGCGGCGGCCGCCCGCATCAGCCGGAGCAGGTCCAGGGGGCGTGAGATCTGGCTCAGCTCCGCGACGTCGCGCTCGACGTATGCGTCGAGGTAGCCTTGGAGCCAGTCAGCCTGCTGTGCCGGATCGAGGGCCGCGGAGGCGACCGGCGGATAGCCGCTCTGGCGGACCAAGTCGCGCCAGTCCTCCGGCGGGGCGGTCTGGGCGCCTATGACGTCCGGCCAGTCGGCGACCGGGGCGTCCGCCAGCTCGCTCCAACAGCCGGCCGTGCCGAGTCCGAGCCGCTCGCGCCGGGTGAGCGGCCAGAGGGTGATATAGGACGCCCGGCCCGCGAGAGTCTCCTTGACCCGCTTCATCGCCAGCAGGTTGGCGGAGCCGGTGAGCACGAAGCGGCCGGGCCGGCGGGGCTCGGCGTCCACCGCCGCCTTGATGGCGAGGAGGAGGTCGGGAGCCCGCTGCACTTCGTCCAGAATCAGAAACGGGGCCCGGCCGGCGAGCCCCTCGGGGTCTTCCAGCGCCTGCGCCCGGATCTCGACGGAGTCGAGGGTGAGGTACAGGTGGTTGCGCAGCGCCGGTGACCTCCGGACCAGGGTGCTCTTGCCGACCTGCCGCGCGCCCATGATCACGGCAACCGGCTGTACGCCGAGCACGGCATCGAGATGGCGTTCGGCCAGGCGAGGCAGGTACGGGAGGGCCGGGGAGTCGGCCATCGTGCGGCTCCGGGTTGTAGAATGTCTACCACGTCGTGGGAGAAAATATCCCATAGCGTGGGACAAAATGCAAGTCCCACCACACGCTATACTTCAACCACCATGACCCGCAAGTGCAGGCCGGCCTTCAGTCCAGGGTGGAGGTGAGCGGGACGATGGGCGAGACCCGGGTAGACCTGCTCCACCTGCTCGAGGACCTCCGCGACGCCTATCCCGGCTCACTGGAGGAGACGATCCTCACCGAGATCATCGCCAACGCACTCGACTCCGGCGCCACGACGATCCGGCTGGAGGCGGATCCCGCCGAGTCCACGCTGACGGCGATCGACGACGGCGCGGGGATGCGGCGGCGGGACCTGGCCCGCTACCACGACATCGCGTCGAGCGGGAAGACCCGGGGGCAGGGCATCGGCTTCGCCGGCGTGGGCATCAAGCTCGGCCTGCTCGCCTCCAGTGAAGTGGTGACCGAAAGCCGGCGCGGTGCCACCCACGTCGCGACCGTGTGGCATCTCGCCAACCGGCAGCGGGCCCCCTGGCGCTGGGTGCCGCCGCCAGGGCTCGTCGCCAAGCGGGGCACGGCGGTGCAGCTGCGACTGGAGAGTCCGCTCTCGGCGCTGCTCGACCCCGGGTATCTCGAAGCCGCCGTCCGCCGCCATTTCGAGCCGCTGCTCGATCCGCGCTTCGACGACGTGCTGAGCTCCCAGTATCCCAAGAGTGTCCGCATAGAGGTGAATGGACGGGCGCTATCGCGGGTCGAGCTGCCGGCCGGCTGGTCGCCGGTCGCGATCCGGTTCGCCCGGAAGCGGAAGCCGTCGGCGTCGGGCTATCTCGAGCGGCACCCCGGGCCGCTGCCGGAGGAGCAGCGGGGGATCGCGCTGTCCACCTTCGGCAAGGTGATCAAGCGGGGGTGGGACTGGCTCGGCCTCATGCCGGCGGCGGCCGACCGGGTGACCGGCACCATCGAAGCGCCGGCGCTGGCCGAGAGCCTCACGCTCAGTAAGGCCGACTTCATCCGCACCGGCCCGCGGGGCGCGTCTTACCTGACATACCGGAAGGCGATCCAGGAGGCGGTGTCGGCTCAGCTCGCCGTGTGGGGCGATCCGGCCGAGGAGCAGCCGGAATCGCGCCGGCGTCACACCCGGCCGGTCGAGCGGGATCTGGAGAATGTGCTGGTGGAGCTGGCGCGGAAGTTCCCGCTGCTGGCGTCGCTGGTGGAGCACCGGCGTGGAGGGCAGAAGAGGTTGGCGCTGGGTGGGCCGCCGGCGGTGGGATCACCGGTCCATGGCCAAGGCGAGCCCTCGACCCCGGCTGCCGATGAGCCCGCAGTAGAGCGTGGTGAACGTGGGCGTTCGGGTGAGACGCCTCCCGCCGCCGAGACGCGGCCTATCACCGCGCCGATGCCGCTTCCCGGCGGGCGGGGGAACAGGAAGCCCGCCCGGTACGGCCTCACAATCCAGTTCGAGCGGCGACCCGGCGACCCCGCACTCAGCCGGCTGGTGGAGTCCACGGTGTGGGTGAATGAGGAGCACCCGGCGTATCGCCGGGCGGTGGCGTCGCGCTCGGAGGGGTACCATCTGGCGCTGACGGTCGGGATGGCGCTGGCGCCGCTGGC
>JACCRH010000465.1 GCA_013813675.1 Gemmatimonadales bacterium | reverse complement strand
AGCCACTCCAGGCCGTCAGGGTTGGAGGCAATGCCGAATAAGAGGGCCTGGAAGCGTGCGGGCGTGGTGAAGGGAGCCAGCGCGGCCAGGATTTCAGCGAGATCTACATCGGCCAATACAAAGGCAGGCACGTTCCCGGCGACGATAACCGCCGCCTGCAAGGCCAAGTCCGACATGGGACCCTCGACGAGGAGGGTATGTCCAGGGGTAACGAAGGCTGTCCAACAAGGTCGCGTGAGTCAAGGCACACTGCGAAGAAGCTCCGAGACTGCGCTGTGGTTACAAGAGATCCTCGGCCCGCGTCCGCCGCCGGCGTTCACCCGGCTTCCGAGGCTCTAGACCACCGCGGAACTCGAAATGTCGCGGACTAAAGGTGCGATGGTGCCTGCTAAGCTGCCTGGCGCGCTGGGCGCGACCTACTAGCACCTCAACCCACACCGACGCGGCGAGCCAGCGCCCCGGGGGCATCATTTCGTAGAGGCGCGCAAACTCAGGGCGTAACCGAACTTCGCGGGTTTGCAGCTGTCCTGTCATACCCTTCCCATCCTTGACTGACAATGGAGCGGCGGCCGGCCATCCCAGGCCGAAATCGACGTTTATATCAGGTTCGGCAAAACGCACTGTGCCGGCTGTGAGCCCCGTAACACACGGCCAGTGACGAGCTATCCGGCCCGCGACGACCAGATTCCTCCCATTGATCCCCCTAATGAAAAAGCCCCTCCGGATTAACTCGGAGAAGGGCCTAGGACGCCGCGCGGGCGTCGCTGCCGATGAATTGTCTTACCCTAAGAATTTACCGAGAAGCGGGGAGCGGCGCCAGATGAAATCGTTAGTAGGCGGGGACCGCGTCACCGGGAAACGCCCGGAGCCAGTCCTGCGCGAACATGGCCCCCGCTTCGGCTCTGAGCTTCGCGGCTTTCTTCGCGTTCCCGCCGGCCTCAGCAACCTCTGCCTCATCCCGCTTCTTCTGCCACCGGTGCCGAGCGGCCCGCTCCTTGTCTCGACGCTCAAGCTCGATCATTGCCCGGTCCACGCTGGCGATGATCGCTGAGATCGTGCTGGCGCTATGAATGACCCGGTCCCGCGCTTGGAGTAGTGCTCCGTAGAGCCCCGCCGCGACACAAATTGCGGTACCTAGTTAGTACCTGAACTCCGCGGTGTTCCAGGGTTCTCGGTGATGCTGAATGCTCCATGGGCCTGTCGTAAGTCGTTGCTGGACGTCCGCTAATAGATCTGGACAGACCTGGAGGAATCGGCCGCTAGCGCTCTGAAAATCCGCGTGTCGGGGGTTCAATTCCCTCCCTGGCCATTCTATGTAAATCCCTCGCCCACAATCGCCTGGGCGGAGGCTACGCCGGCGTTTCGCCGAGCACCACGGCGAAGTAGGCGCCGAGATCGAACACCAGCTGCGGCGCGGAAGGCAGCGCTCGATGATCCTCGTGTTCACGTCCCTCCCGCTGGTGAGATCCTGACCGGCAGATTGGTACCAGAAAGTAGTCGTCGACTGCGGAGTTGCGGTACCTAGTTGGTACCTGAACTCCGCGGTATTCAAGGGTTCTCGCCGATGCTCGACGCTTCATGGGCCTGTCGTGAGTCGTTGCTGGACGGTCCTTAATCTCGATCAACGAGTCGCGCCACCGGGTGAACCAGTGGCGGGCCATCACTGACCAGGGGGCCTGGGGCGTCACCGATCTCCTGGACGCATCTTCATCCCAGCAACTTGCAATATCTACGCGAGTTCGTGTCATCCGCTGCTGGAGTTGGATGTCCTTCATACCAGACTTGCCGTCTCTTTGTAGCTCAAATGTCAAAATTGGTCCCACTCGTATAACGCCTTTTTCCCGTCGCCTAGATGCCCGTAGGACCTGCCTACGCACTGCCGCTTGCCGGCGCTGGGGATCGTGCGCCGCCGGCATCAAGCTTGACCGCCTACCTTGAAATCCCTACGTTGGTTGGCACAACCCGGGACAGAACCGCCACGTTTCCACGAGTTAGCAATCCCCATCTAGGGAAGGGGCAACGTCGATGCATGGTCTCCTGCTGATCGGTCGGAAAGCAGGTGTATGCCTGCTGGCCTGCAGCCTGGCGCTGAGCACCGCGGCCTGCAGTGGTGACGATGACGACGACGGGGGGATCGGGCCCTCAGGCAGCCCCAACCTACCCACGCAA
>JACCRH010000418.1 GCA_013813675.1 Gemmatimonadales bacterium | reverse complement strand
AAACCCGAACCCTGGGCCTCGCACTTTTAGCGTCTACTCGCTGACGATTACACAACCTCGGCGACCTAGTGGCTGTACGGATCGCGCTTGCAAAGCAGGTGCTCTCCCAGCTGAGCTACCGCCCCTCGAGGCGCTGCCAGCCTGGACTCTAATCCCTGCCGCCGCCTTCCCCAAGGGGAATCGGGAAGGTTCTCTGAAAGGGCGACCTGGCACTGCATGCGAGGCCGGCCGTAGCAGCGTTTCTAGTTCCCACGCTGCCGGGGCGTGCTCACCACGCCGGATCGTCCAGAATGCAATCTCTGCGCTGCTCCTCGGCTCTTCGTGCACCAGCCTCCGCGAGACGAAACCACACACCCCTGGCGAGCGCGACCAGCCCCACGGCGCCGCGCCCGAGGACTTCCAGTAAGCTGTGCTGCATGACCCCTCCTGACCGCTAGTGTGATGAACCGCGAGATGAGTGCACCCACGATCTCAAGCGGATATCAAGAGGAGGCGATTACAGATCGTACAGCGTGCCGTACCGCTCCCGAAGCGCCTCGACCAGCGGCCGGTGATTCGGCGGGCCCCCGGTCACCACTTCGATGAGCCGCGCCGACGGATACCGGCTGCCCTGACGGTAGATCCGCTCCTCCAGCCAGCGGACCAGCTCGCGGAACTCCCCTCGGGCGAAGCTCTCCTCCAGGTTCCCCAGCTCCCGCCGCGCCTGGACGAAGAGCTGCGCGGCGAAGACGTCGCCCAGGGTGTAGGTGGGAAAGTATCCGATGAGACCCTCGGCCCAGTGGCCGTCCTGCAGGCAGCCTTCGGCATCGTTCGCCGGCGTCACGCCAAGATATCGCTGGTAGGCCTCGCTCCAGGCATCCGGCAGGTCGGCCGCGGCCAGGTCGCCGGACATGAGCGCCCGCTCCAGCTCGAAGCGGATCATCACGTGGACATTATAGGTGACCTCATCCGCGTGCACCCGGATCAACGACGGGCTCACCCGGTTCACCGCGAAGTAGAATTCGTCCAGATCCAAGTCGCCCAGCGCTTCCGGAAACCGCTCGCTCGCCCGGGGCAGAAAGTGCTGCCAGAACCCCCTGCTCCGCCCCACCCGGTTCTCCCACAGCCGCGCCTGCGACTCGTCCATCCCCACCGATGCCGCCTCTCCCATCGGCGTTCCGTAGAACTGCGGGTCGAGCCCCTGCTCGTAGAGCCCGTGTCCCACCTCGTGGAGCACGGTGAGAACGCCACCGGCGAAATCGCGGAGATCGAAGCGCAGCCCGATGCGGCAGTCGGCGGGACCCAGGCTGGTGCAGCAGGGGTGGACGCCGAGATCGAGCCGGCCGCGCCGAAAGTTGAATCCCACCGCCCCGGCGACCCGCTCCCCGAATCTGCGCTGCCCTTCGAGGGGAACCGCGCGCCGGAGCATGCCGACGGCCGGCCTGGAGCCGGCGCCGGCAATGCGGGCGGCCAGCGGGACCAGCTCGCGGCGCAGCGCGTCGAACAGTCGGCCCATGATCGCGCTGGTGATGCCGGGCTCGTAGTCCTCGATCAGCGCGTCGTACGGCTCGCGCTCGTAGCCGACGCACGCCGCCTCAGCCCGCTTGAGCTCCACGATCCGCTCGAGGTAGGGACGGAACCGGCTGAAATCCGAGGCATTTCGCGCGGCGGACCAGGCGCGCTGCGCCACCGCCGTGATCCTGGCCAGGTCCTGCACCAGCTTGCGAGGCAGGCGGACGTAACGGTCGTAGTCCCGCCGCAGCTCGCGGACATTCACCGCGGCCGGCGAGTCGGGATCCGCCAGCAGCGCCGATCCCTCGAGCTCGCCCAGGAGCTCGCCCAGACGGGGATCGGTGCCCCGCTCGTGGAGCAGCCCCGCCACCAGCGCGAGCTGCTCGCTCCGGCCTTCGACCGCTCCCGCGGGCATCTGGGTCTCCTCGTCCCACTCGAGGAGCGCTTCGATCGAGGCGAGGGTCGCCTCCTCGCGCACCCGCCGGATCAGCTCCTCGTAAGCCTGCTCGGCTCCCATGCGCGCTCAGCCGGTGCCCGCGTGGGTCGGCCCGCCGGCCGCCCAATCGCGAGGCTCCAGCATCGCCAGCAGCTCCGCTTCAAACGACCCCGGCTGGTAACTTGGCGCGTACTCCCAGGCCGCGAGCGGAGGCAGGCTCATGAGCACGCTCTCGATCCTGGCGTTGGTCTGCAGGCCGAACAGAGTGCCCCGGTCGTGCACCAGGTTGAACTCGACGTAACGGCCCCGGCGGACGAGCTGAAACCGGCGCTCCCGCTCCCCATAGGGCTCGTTCCGCCGGCGCTCGACGATCGGGCCGTATGCCGCCGGGAGCCCCCGGCCCACGTCGACCACGAACTCCAGCAGCCGCTCCCCGTCGAGTCCGCCGTCCCCCGGGCGCAGGTGGTCGAAGAAGATGCCGCCGACGCCACGCCGCTCCTCACCCCGGTGCAGGTTGACGAAATAGTGGTCGCACCACGGCTTGAAACGGAGATAGAACGAAGGGTGATGCCGGTCGGAGATGGACCGCAGGGTGCGATGGAAGTGGACCGCGTCCTCGGGATACGGATAGGTGGGCGTGAGATCGGTGCCGCCGCCGAACCATGCGTCGACCACCGCGCCGTCCGGCCCGGCGATCTCGAAATACCGCACGTTGAGATGGACCGTCGGCACCTTCGGGCTCCGGGGATGGGCGACGATGCTCATCCCGGCCACGAAGAATACCGCCTCCCCATCCATCCCGGTGCGCGCGCCCAGGCGCTGCGCCATCTGTGGCGGCATGGTCCCTTCCACCACCGAGCGGTTGACGCCGCACTTCTCGAAGGTGTCGCCCTCGGCCATGATGCGGGAGACACCACCGCCGCCGCCGGGCCGCTGCCACACGTCCTCCCGGAACGTGCCCCCGCCGTCGAGCGCCGCGAAGAAGCGGGTCGCCTTGTCGTGCAGCGATTCGATAGTGGAGGTGATCCCCGCTCGCCCCGGCGGGAGGTTCATCGGCGTCGCCATTCCTTCACCGCCTCCACGAACGCCTCCGCGTGCGCCACCGGCACGTCCGGAAGGATGCCGTGCCCCAGATTGGCCACGTGCCCCACCCCGCCGAAGGCGTCGAGCATGGCGTGGGTGCGGTCGCGGATCGCCGACGGCTCTCCGTAGAGCCAGGTGGGGTCGAGATTCCCCTGCAGCGCGACCGGACGACCCGCCAGCCTGCGGCGCGCGTCCGCCGCGTCGGTCTGCCAATCCACCCCGATCACGTCGGCGCCGGTCCGGTCGGCGATTTCCTCCAGGGCCCATCCCGCGCCCGGGGCGAAGGCGATCACCGGCACGCCCGCCTGTTTGGCCAGCCGCACCGATTCCGCCAGATACGGAAGCGCGAACTCCCGGAAGTCCCGCGGACCCAGCGCCGCGGCCCAGGAATCGAAGAGCTGGACCGCCTGGGCCCCCGCCGCGACCTGCGCCGCCAGGAACCGGCCGACGAGCGCGGCCAGCCGCTCCAGCAGCAGATGCGCGCTTCGCGGCTGCTCCGCCAGAAATCGCTTTGCCCTGGTGAACGCCTTGGTGCCCGACCCTTCCACCATGTAGCTCATCAGCGTCCAGGGCGCACCCGCGAATCCGATCAGCGGCACCCTGCCCCCCAGGCTGGTCCGCGCCAGCCGCAAGGCGTCGAGCACGTAGCGGAGATCCTCCTCCGGGCTCACCTCCCGCAGCCGATCCAGGTCCCCGGCGGATCGAAGCGGATCGTGGAACCGGGGTCCGGTGCCCTCCTCCACCGTGAGCGTCATGCCCATCGCCTGCGGAACCACCAGGATGTCGCTGAAAATGATCGCCGCGTCGACCCCCAGAATGTCCACCGGCTGCAAGGTCACGGCGACGGCCAGCTCGGGCGTCCGCACCATGGTGAGGAAGTCCGAGCCATCGCGCACCGCCCGGTACTCCGGGAGGTAGCGGCCGGCCTGCCGCATCATCCACACCGGCGGGCGCTCGACGGGCTCGCGGCGGCACGCACGCAGGAAGAGATCGTTCATGGTTTCTTCAATCGGCCAGCAGGGATCGCACCCCGGCGAGGAGCGCCTCCACGTCGGGGTGGGCCGCCACCGCGGCGGGAGGCCAGCCCGATGCCCGCGCGGCCGCCGCAGTGGTGGGCCCCACCGCGA
>JACCRH010000405.1 GCA_013813675.1 Gemmatimonadales bacterium | reverse complement strand
CGCCAGAAGGTCCGGCCGTAGTCATTGGAGGGTGGCGGGAGCAGGGCTTCGGCTCCTTCGCTTCGCTCAGGATGACAAGGACCGCGCTCTCATTGACCACTCGAAGTCAGAGTTGTCATCCTGACGGTCCTTGTCATCCTGAGCGAAGCGAAGGAGCCGAAACCCTGCTCCCGCCACCCTCCAATGACTACGACCGGACCTTCTGGCGACCTGCCAGACACAAAGGCAGGTCGCCACCCTTCATCTAATATCCGCGACTCTGCCCTCCGCCTGTTCCCCACCCTACTAGTCGCGATCTCGCTCTACCCCATCGGTTTGCGGCAGGCCATGTCATGCGCGGCCTGAGGTGTACCGTGGCCTCCGCGTCCGGGCATACCGGTTGCACATGTGTGCACGGTTCCCTCGCTCATCCTTCGTCCATCGCCAAAGTGCCACCCCCTCGGAGCAACGCCATGGTCTCCTTCCTCAAAGGCCGCCGCAAAACGGACGACGCCATCGTCGCCGTCGATTCGAGCGGAGCGCACATCACGCTCGCACTCGAGAATCTCGTCGTCCGCGCGGAGCAGGCGGTCGAACAGCTTCGCGCCCTCGCGCCGATCCTGGAGCGGTCCGAGGATCTCAACGCGCTGCGCGAGCGGTGTGAGGAGGTCGAGCGGCAGGTGGCCGGGATGGAGGCCACTTCGGCTCGGTTGGGCGAGGCGGAGGCGCAGCTCGAGCGGGTGGCCGGCGCGGGCGCCGATCTCGACAAGCTGCGGGATCGCATGGGCGAGTTCGGCGACAAGATCGACGCGGCGCTCAAGCTGCGGGAGCAGATCGAGGGCTTCCTCGGCCTGCAGGGTCCCATCGGCGCCATTCGCGCGGACGCGGAGACCCTCCGCACCCAGCTCGGTGAGATGGGCGAGGACGTGACCCGGATGCGCACTCAGGCCGACGACGCCCTCAGCGCCCACCGGCACAGCACCGCCCGCCTCGAAGCGTTTGACCAGGAGCACCTTGCCGCCACCAGCCGCCTGGACGAAGTCGCCCGCCGGGTCCAGACGGTGGAGCGCGCCCTGGAGCCGGTGGGTCAGGCCGTGGCCGCCGTGCCCGACGTCCAGCACCGGCTTGCCGTGCTCAAAGCGCTGGCCGATCAGGTGGCGCAGAAGTCCGCCGCCCTGGAGCAGCAGCGCGAGGCCGTCGACCGGGCCGCGACGCAGATCTCCCAGCTCACCCGGCTCGACCGCGAGCTGGATGCCTGGCTCCGCCGCCAGGAGGAGCAGATCCGCCGGTTCGGCGCGATCGAGACCAAGATCGCCGAAGTGTCCGCGGTGCAGGCGAAGGTGATGTCGCGCTCCGAGGAGCTGCAGACCATGGCGGCGCAGACCGAGGAGGCGCAGCAGTCCGCCCGGCAGGCGCTCAACGATCTCCGGGAGCAGATGCGGAAGAGCAGCGAGAACTTCGAGCTGGAGAACCGTGGCCTCCACGCGGTCAGCGAGCGCGTTGCCGACCTCCGGAACGCGGTCAAGGAGTGCGAGAACCGGTTCGCCGTGCTCGACGCGGCCAGCCAGGGCACCGCGGCGGTCCAGGCCCAGGTCCGGTCCGCCGGCGAAGAGGCCGCCGAGCTCTCGGACGAGCTGGCGCGCCTGCTGGAGGAGGAGAAGCGGATCTCGTCGCTGCGCCAGGAGGTCGGGCGGCTCGACGGAGTGGCCGGTGAAGTGGCGTCCCGGATGCAGCGGATCGAGGAGCTCAGGCCCGGCATCGAGTCGGCGGTCAAGGATCTCGGCTCGCTGAAAGGCACCCGCGAGCTGATGGCCGACGGGCTGGAGCAAATGCGGGTGGCATACGAGGAGATGACCCGTCTCCGCGAGACCCACGGCGAAGTGGAGACCTGGCTCTCCAGCACCGACGTCTGGACCAAGAAGGTTCAGGGCCAGGTGAAGGAGCTGAGTGGCATGGAGCCGGCGGTCGAGCGGATTCGCGACGAGGTCGAGCAGGTCAAGGTTGCCATGGGCGAGATCGGTTCTCGGCGGGAAGCCCTGGACGACGTGCAGCGCCGCCTGGGCGATCTGGGCGTCACCAGCGCGGAGCTGAAGGAGCGGGCCGACGCCCTGCGCGGGCGGATGGAATCGGCCGAGACGCGCTTCGGCCAGCTAGCCCGCCAGGCCGAGGAGGCCCAGCTGGTCTCCGACACGATGACCGAGGTCACCGGATCGGTGTCCGACGCCGAGAAGCGGATGTCGGTGGTGGACGAATCGGTACGCTCGCTGGAGGGACGCACCCAGCAGCTCGACGAGCTCCAGGACCGCATCCGTCTCCTGGGCCAGGAGCTCGACCAGCGGCAGGGCGCGCTCGACAAGGCGACCGAGCATCTCACCCGGGCGTCCGCGCTTCGGCAGGAGGCGGCCGAAACTGCCCAGCGGCTGGAGGAAGTCTCTCGCATGGTCGGCTCGACACTGGCCAAGGCCGAGTCGCGCTCCGGCGCTCTGAAGCAGATCTCGGGCGACCTGGAGAACCGGGCCGCCGCGCTCAAGCCGGTCGAGCGCCAGCTCTCTCAGTTCGAGGAGCTGCTCGGCCGGTGGGAATCGGCCCAGGCCGAAGCGGCGACGGGTCTGGAGCAGACGCTCGCGCGGCAGGGAGCGGTCGAGGCACTGGAGGCCGAGGTCAAGAACGTGTTCGAGCTGGCTCAGCGGGCGGTGGACAACGTGCAGACCATCGGCTCGTCGCGGCGGGAGATCGACGAGACCCGCGCGCTGCTGGAAGACACCCAGAGCCGCTTCCAGGTCGCCGAGCAGTCGCTCCGCGACTTCGAGGCCCGGAAGCGGGCGCTCGACCGGGCGGAGCAGCGGCTGGCCCGGGCGGAGGCGCTGGCCCTGGGCATCCGCAGCACGGTCGAGACGCTGCAGGCGCAGAAGACCGTCGTGGACCACGCGATGGAGTCGGCTGGCGCGCTCGGCCTCCAGATGAAGCAGGCGGAAGCGCTGATCACTTCGCTCCGGCGGGAGCGTTCCCTGGCCGCGGACCTGCAGTCGGCAGTGGCCGCGCTGGAGGACATCGAGGAGGCGGCGCGGGACGGCGAGTAGGATTGGTGATGTCTCGAATTGTCATCCTGAGCGAAGCGAAGGAGCTGAGCCGGATAATGGCTCCTTCGCTTCGCTCAGGATGACAATCTTTCGCTTCGCTCAGCATGACAATCTTTAACGAAAACCCTTCCGTCCCGCTCTAGTTGCGCGGCCTCCCACCGTGGGAGAGCCGGTCCACTTCCCGCTCGCTCATCTTGCTGGTGTCGACGTCCGCTTGGCCGGTGACCCGGTGCCAGGCGTCTCGCACCGCGTCCTTGGCTTTCTCCCAGGTGGACTCCGCTCCACCCCTGCCTTCGTAGCGATCCCATCCAGTCTGCAGGTCGGATTCGACGTCGTTCCAATTCCGGCCCATATGGTGGCGGCCCGATTCGTAGCCGTACTGGTACGCCGGGCGAAATTCCTCGTAGTTGCGGCCGGTGGCATAAGGACGGCCACCGTAATTCTCCCGCCACCAGGCATCCTCTTGATCCCAGCTGTTGTCGAACGCCATGACTCCCTCCAGTGCGTAGTGATCGGAACAGCCCTGCAGCCGGTATGCTAACCCTGTGCACCGCCACACATCGTGATCTCCGTCACTTCCCGTCGAACGACTTTGAACGGGCCGATTTCGACCGGAGACGCGGCAGTGCGCCTGCGGCCGACTCGTAGGCCAGCTCGCGACCCTCGCGCGCTGCTCGCAGCAGGAGCGCGCCACGGCTCATGTCGCCCCGGCCGACGAAATCGCTGGGAAACATCAGCCGCTCGCCCACCGCGTCGAGCAGCACGTCGACATACTTTCCCGTCGCCACGCTGCCGAGCAGGACCAGCTCCACCGCCGGATCCTCGACCAATGCGGCGAGGTCACGCAGCAGTGGCTCCCGGTACCGGGGGTCGCTCGACCGGATGTCCACCGTGCCGAACCCACGCAGGTCTTCCCGGCCCACCCTCGTGTCCGCGGCTACGAGCCCGCGGTTGGCCGTGATGACCTGAACCCCGGGGATGCCAACCGGGGGCCTGGTGAACCGGGAGGCGTAGGTCAGCTTTCCCCGAAAATAGAGTCCACTGAGAAAGCTGAACGCGTCTCCCAGCGGGACTCCTTCGCTGCTCCGCAGCTGCACCGCCAAGGGGAAACTCGCGGCCTCGCGCAGCAGAAGCGCGGCCCGTTTCCCCCCACAGTGTGCCGGGGAAAG
Organism: Gemmatimonadales bacterium; assembly: GCA_013813675.1. GTDB lineage: Bacteria > Gemmatimonadota > Gemmatimonadetes > Gemmatimonadales > GWC2-71-9 > CAVVWJ01. The sequence continues at coordinate 2,276 of JACCRH010000405.1, read as the reverse complement.
CAGAAAGATTCGGGGCGTCTGGGTCTGCCGGGGCCGCATGGCATACGCTGCCTCGCACGTCGCTCCGGGGCGGTGGCAGGGGTCACCCTGTGGAACCGCCTCGGACGCGTTTCAGATCACAGCGCCGTGTGCCCCAGTCCTCCGAAGTTGAAGCAACTCAAGGAGGCGACATGGCGACACGCGTACGCACCCGGGACGGGGTCGGCAGGGATCTTCTGAAAGGCGCCGTGGCCGGCGCGGTGGCCACATTCGTGATGGGCAAGATCACCACCTACATGTACCAGCACGAGGACCGCCAGGCCCGTATGGAGGAGGACCAGGCCCGTGGCGGACGCAGCGCCTACGAGACCGCCGCGGAAAAGGCGGCATCCGCCGCCGGCACCTCGATCGACCGGCAGCAGCGGGAGCAGGCGGGAGCGGCTATTCACTGGGCGCTCGGCATCGGGGCCGGGGCGGCCTACGCCGTCCTGCGCCGCCGGTTCCACCTGTTCGGGTCCACCGCCGGCACCGCCTTCGGCACCGCCTTCTGGGCGTTCCTCGACGAAGGGTTGGTGCCCGCGCTGGGGCTCACCCCGGGACCTCGCGCCTTCCCCTGGCAGGCGCACGCCCGCGGCTTCGTTGGACATCTCACGTTCGGAACGGTCACCGACGGCACGCTTCGGCTGCTCGACCGTATCGCCTGAGCGGCCCGCCCCGATGCCATCGTGCCGGTCGTGCGCGAGCGGCTGGAGGGGGATAGGTTCCGGGAACCCGCATGATCGAGAACTTTCGCCGCCGGCTCGACCGCTGGCGCGCCACCCCGGCCGGCTGGATCTGGCCCCTCGCCGTCGTCGCGACGATCGCCGCGGCCGCCCTGACCGTCCGCTGGTGGCGCGCGCAGCCGGCGACGCCTCCCACCGTCACCTATTCCACGTTCCTCGCCCGGCTGGACCAGGGCGCCGTCCGTTCCATTACCGTCATTCCGGGCTCCGAGGTCCGTGGAGTGTGGTCCCGCGGGGCCGGGGACGGGCCGGCCGGCGCCACCTTCCGAGTGGACTTCCCCACCTCCGAGGTGACGGCCGTCCTGGCGCGCGCGGAGCGCGCCGGCACGCCGATCACCTTGGAACGCCTGAGTGGGTTCAACGCCGACTTCTGGCGCGAGGTGCTGCTGGTGCTGGTGGCGCTGGTCATCATCGGGCTCGTGCTCCGCCGGCAGATCGGTGGAGGATCGGAGATGGGCGGCATCCGCGCCGCGCGGCGGAGCCGCACGACCTTCGAGGACGTGGGTGGGCACGAGGGCACCGTGGCCGAGCTCCGGGAGCTGGTCGGGTTCCTCAAGGTGCCCGAAGTGTTTCAGGCCGTCGGCGCGCGGACCCCGAAGGGCGTGCTGATGTTCGGCCCCCCCGGCACCGGCAAGACGCTGATGGCCCGGGCGGTGGCTGGCGAGGCGGGCGTGCCGTTCTTCGTGATCAGCGGGAGCGAGGTCACCGGATTTCTCATCGGTCTCGGTGTCGCGCGGATCAAGAAGCTCTTCCGCCAGGCGCGAAAGCACGGCGGCGTGATCTTCATCGACGAGCTCGACGCGATCGGGGGCCGGCGGGGCCGCAATCAGAGTCACAACGAGGACGACCGCACCCTCAACCAGCTCCTGGTGGAGATGGACGGCTTCTCACCCCGCCAGCACGTGCTGGTGATCGGCGCCACCAACCGGCAGGAGGATCTCGATCCCGCGCTGCTCCGCCCCGGACGCTTCGACCGTGCCGTCGCGGTCGGACTGCCCAGCGCCTCGGAGCGCGAGGCCATCCTGCGGCTGCACGTCCAGCAGCGGGGCGTCCCCCTCGATGCCGATGTGGACCTGGCGCGGCTCGCACGGCTCATGCCGCAGAACAGTGGGGCGGACCTGGCCAACCTGGTCAACGAAGCCGCCATCGCCGCAGCGCGGGAGCGGGTGGGGGTTGTGGCCTGGTGCCACTTCGAGCAGGCCCGCGACCGCGTCCTCCTGGGGAAGGAGCGCACCGGTTTTCGCGCCACCGACGACGAATGGCGCGCGGTCGCGGTGCATGAGGCGGGGCACGCCCTGGCTGGCCTGCTCTTCCACTCCGAGGACGGATTGCACAAGGTCACCATTCAGCCGCGCGGCCAGGCGATGGGTGTCGCCCACTTCTCGCCTGGCGAGCTGGTGCTGCACACCCGCCGCTCTCTCGAAGGCCAGATCTGCAAGGGGCTCGGCGGCCGGGCGGCGGAGGAAACCGTGTTCGGGCACGACGCGGTGACCAGTGGGGCAAAGGCCGATCTTC
>JACCRH010000372.1 GCA_013813675.1 Gemmatimonadales bacterium | reverse complement strand
CGCGCCGGAGCTGGTGCTGCCGACGATCAAGCATTTCGACGAAGCCTTCCCGGAGATGACCAGCGAGTACGGCTTCAAGTGCAGTTACAACCCGACGTTCTCCAATGGGACGACCAATGCGAGCTGGATCTCGCAGGGCTACTACGGACTGGATCAGGGCCCCATCGTGATGATGATCGAGAATTACCGCTCGGGACTGATCTGGCGGTTGCTGCGGCAGTGCCCCTACTTGCGCATGGGCCTCAGGCGGGCGGGCTTCACCGGCGGTTGGCTCACTCAGGAGTAGATGATACCGGCCGACACCTACGACGTCATCATCATCGGCACCGGGGCGGGCGGCGGCACCCTGGCCCGACGCCTGGCGCCGAGCGGCAGGCGCATCCTCATTCTCGAGCGCGGCGGCTTTCTGCCCCGCGAAAAGGAGAACTGGGATTCCACCGCGGTCTTTCAGGACATGCGATACCACACCTCGGAGTCGTGGTACGACGGCGACGGCAAAGCCTTCCGGGCGCACACCGGCTACTTCGTGGGAGGGAACACCAAGGTGTACGGCGGCGCGATGTTCCGTTTGCGGGAGCGGGACTTCGAGACCGTCCGGCACAAGGGCGGCCTGTCACCGGAGTGGCCGGTCAAATATCGCGATTTCGAGCCCTACTACCGTCAAGCGGAGGCGCTGTACGAAGTGCACGGGCGGCGCGGAGTGGACCCCACGGAGCCGGCGATGAGCGCGGACTACCCCTTCCCGCCACTGGCGCACGAGCCGCGTATCCAGGAGCTGCACGATCGGTTGAAGGCGACAGGCCACCAGCCCTTCTCGATTCCGCTCGCCCTGAAGCGCGACGACGGCGATCCGCTGCGCAGTCCCTGCATCCGCTGCAACACCTGCGACGGTTTCCCCTGCCTGGTCGATGCGAAAGCGGATGCGGATGTGAATGGGATTCGCCCTGCATTGCGGCATGCCAACGTCACCCTCACGCTGAACGCCACAGTCACCCGCCTGCTCACCGGGAGCAGCGGGCGCACCGTCTCCGCGGTCGAGGCGGTGGTCGACGGCGAGCTGCGTCGCTTTCGCGGCGACATCGTAGTGGTCGCCGCCGGCGCCATCAATTCGGCGGTGCTCCTGCTACGCAGCGCTTCGGACGCCCATCCCGATGGGCTGGCGAATTCCTCCGGCCAGGTCGGGCGGAATTACATGCGGCACCTCAATGGCGCGATGCTGGGCCTGAGCCGGAGGCGCAATCCCGCCGTGTTCCAGAAGACGCTGGCGATGAATGATTATTACTGGGGCGACGACGACTTCCCCTTCCCCATGGGGCACATCCAGCTTCTCGGGAAGACCGACCGCGGCATCCTCGGCGCCGACGCGCCGTTCTTTGCTCCGGCCGCGGTGCTCGACCTGATGGCCAAGCATTCGATCGATTGGTGGCTCACCGCGGAGGATCTGCCACACCCCGACAATCGCGTCGTGGTAGACCGGGACGGCGCCATCCACCTGCGGCAGCGCGATCGGTACCACGAGCATTTCGACCGGCTGGTCGACCGCTGGAAACGCGTCTTACGAGCGGTCGATGCCTCGGGGCGCTCCCATCCCCTCTCGCTCTACCTGTTCACCAAGATCCCCACCATGGGCGTTGCCCATCAGAACGGCACCTGCCGGTTCGGGGAAGATCCCAGGACCTCGGTGCTGAACGCCTTCTGCCGTGCGCACGAGGTGGACAATCTCTACCTGGTGGATGGCAGCTTCTTCCCCTCCAGCGGCGCGGTGAATCCCTCGCTGACCATCGCGGCGAACGCCTTGCGCGTAGGCGACCATCTCCTGGAGCGGCTGGACGGATAGAGCGTCGCGGCACCGCGTCGCGCTCTCCCTGTGCGCTCTAGCCGCCGGACTGGCCGCCGCATTCGCCGCTCCGGCAGTCGCGGTGACAGCGGTCGAATTGACGGTCTCCGAGCTTCCGCGCGCGCTCGCCTTCTACACCGGCGTCCTCCAGTTCCAGTTGGTGTCGCGGGAGGCCACACCCGGACTCGCCACGGCGCGCGTTCGTCTGGGCGACGAGACGCTCATCCTCCGGGATTACGCGGTCAATGGGAAGAGGATTCCCGAGGCGCTCGCCAGCAACGACCGCTCCTTTCAACACATCGCGATCGTCGTCGGGGACGTCGATGCGGCCTACGCGCGCCTGCTCCGCCACGGTACGCGCATCGTGTCGGCCGGTGTCCAGCGGCTGCCGGAGTCGAACTTCGACGCAGCCGGGATTCGCGCGCTCTATTTCCGCGACCCGGATGGGCACTTTCTCGAGCTGATCCAATTCCCGAGCGATAAAGGCGAGCCACGCTGGCACCGCCGGAACGACCGGCTCTTTCGGGGGATCGATCACACCGCGATCGCCGTCTCCGACCTGAAGCGCAGCGTTCGGTACTATCGTGACGTGCTCGGCTTCAGCATTGCCGGCGAGAGCTTCAATGTCGGCCGTGAGCAGGAGCTGCTGACCCGGGTCGCCGGTGCACGGGTTCGGATCACAAGCCTCCGCGGTGCGAAAGGGCCGGGGATCGAGCTGTTACACTACGAGGCCCCGGGGCTGGCTCGTGCGCTGTCCCAGGAAGTCATGCCCCGTGACCTGTCCGCCTGGCGCGTCCACCTTCAAACCACCGGTGTCACCGCCACACGAGAGAGAGCGGATCCGGACGACCACGCGCTGCTGGTCGAGCGGCGGCCCGAGCACACATCCCGCGGTGAGTATCCGCTCGAAGCGCTGCGCCGGCATTGGCCGCTGTACCTCATGGAAGGCGCACAGCTCGCCCTGTTCATGGCGGTGGCGCTGTATCTCGCGCTCGGCTTGGAACATCCGGGCTCGCGGCTGCGCCAGGCGATCGCCAGGCCGCTCCTACGCCGCGCCCTCTTCGGGCTCGGCATCGCGATTACCGTCATCGTTCTCATCTACTCCAACTGGGGCCGGCGGTCCGGCGCGCATTTCAATCCCGCCGTGACCCTCTCCATGCTCCATCTGCAACGGATTCAGCCGTGGGACGCGCTCTTCTACATCATGGCGCAGTTCGGCGGCGGCTGGCTCGGGGTTGTCCTGGCGGCGGCGCCGTTCCCTAGAGCCAGCGCCCACAAGGACGTCAACTACGTGGTCACCGCGCCGGGGCCACCGGGCGTCGCTGCCGCGTTCGCCGCCGAGTTCCTGATCTCGTTCATCCTCATGGCGACGCTGCGGCTGGTGCAGCAACACGACCAGGCGAAGCCGTACCTGGGGTATGTCGCCGGCCTGCTGTTGTTCCTGTACATCACGTTCGAGGCGCCGCTCTCGGGAATGAGCCTGAACCCCGCACGGAGCGTCGCCTCCGCGATTCCGGCGCGAAGCTGGAAAGGGATCTGGATCTACTTCGCCGCGCCGATTCTCGCGATGCTGCTGGCGGTCGAGCTGGTGCAGTAATGTCACACATCGCCGTTGGAGCC
>JACCRH010000349.1 GCA_013813675.1 Gemmatimonadales bacterium | reverse complement strand
GAGGGCCTGGAGCTGGTCTCCCAGCTCCAGGCCCTCGACGCCACCCTCCCCAGCGTGGTGATGACCGCGTGGGGCAGCGTGGAGAAGGCGGTGGAGGCGATGCGCCGGGGCGCCCGCGATTTCATCGAGAAGCCGTGGGACAACAACCGGCTGCTCGCCACCGTGCGGACCCAGGTCGAGCTGGGACGCGCGCTTCGGAGCACCCGCCGGCTGGAGAGCGAGAACCGGCTGCTCCGGCGGGACGGCGCACCCGAGCTGATCGCCAGGTCTCCGGCGATGCGGCCGGTGCTCCAGCTCATGGACCGGGTGGCGGCCTCGGACGCGAACGTGCTGGTGAGCGGCGAGCACGGCACCGGGAAGGAGGTGGTGGCGCAGTGGCTCCACGCTGCCTCCCCGCGAGCGGCACGGCCACTGGTGGCGGTCAACCTCGGCGGACTCTCGGAGGGGCTCTTCGAGAGCGAGATGTTCGGCCATGTGAAAGGCGCGTTTACCGATGCGCGGGCGGATCGGATCGGGCGGTTCGAGCTGGCGGAGGGCGGCACGCTCCTGCTGGACGAGATCGGGACACTGGCGCTGCGGCAGCAGGCCAAACTGCTTCGGGTCCTGGAGACCGGCGAGGTGGAGCGGGTCGGCGCCTCCCGGGCGCGGCGTATCGACGTCCGCCTCCTCTCCGCCACCAACGCGGACCTCGCGGTGGAGGTGGCGGCCGGGCGGTTTCGCGAGGACCTGCTCTTCCGGCTCAACACCATCGAGATCCGGTTGCCGCCGCTGCGCGAGCGCCGCGAGGATATCGTGGAGCTGGCCGGGCACTTCCTGCGGCGCTATGCCGCGCGGTACCGCAAGGCGCTGGTCGGATTCCATCCCGACGCCATCGAAGCGCTCGAGGCGCACGCCTGGCCCGGCAACGTGCGCGAGCTGGATCACACGATGGAGCGCGCGGTGCTGATGGCCCGGGAAGGGGCGGTGGGGGCGGTGGACCTGGGCCTTCGCCTCCCGCCGGGAGCCGCGCCGCGGTTGGAAGACCTGCCGCTCGAGGAGGTGGAACGACTGCTGATCCGGAAGGCGCTGGAGCGGCACGGTGGCAACGTGAGCCAGGCGGCGAAGGTGCTGGGGCTGAGCCGCAGCGCGCTCTACCGCCGGCTCCAGCACTATGGGCTCTAGCCGGAAGCGTCCCCGAAGTCACGAATCGCGCGTATTCACCGGCGCCCTGGCCGCGGGCCTGCCCGCCGTCGTGGTGGCGAGCTGGCTGTTGTGGCGGGGAGACTACCCGCTGCGGGTGCGGCTCACCTTTACCCTGCTGGCCGTGGGCGCCTGGCTGCTCGGCGCCCTGCTGCTGCGCGAGCGGGTGGTCCGACCGCTGCAGACGATCTCCAACCTGCTGGCCGCGCTTCGCGAAGGGGACTACTCGATCCGCGCCCGCGGAGCCAACGCCGAGGACGCGCTCGGGCTGGCGCTGCTGGAAGTCAACGCCCTGAGCGAGACGCTCCGGGGACAACGCCTTCGGGAGCTGGAGGCCACGGCCCTGCTTCGCCGGGTCATCGAGGAGATCGACGTCGCGGTCTTCGCCTTCGATGGGGACCTGCGACTGCGGCTGGTCAACCGGGGTGGCGAGCGCCTGCTGGGCCAGCCCTCCGAACGCCTGATCGGCCGCCCGTCGGCGACGCTGGGATTGAGCGACTGGCTCAGCGGGGAGAGCCCACGCACGTTCGAGGCGACCTTTCCGGGGGGAACCGGGCGATGGGAGGTCCGAAGCGGGATCTTTCGGCAGGACGGATTGCCCCACCAGCTGCTGGTGATCTCTGACCTCAGCCGGGTGCTGCGCGCCGAGGAGCGCTCGGCGTGGCAGCGGCTGGTGCGGGTGCTGGGCCACGAGATCAACAACTCACTCGCGCCGATCAAGTCCATCGCGGGAAGCCTGCGCAGCCTGGCCGCGCGGCCGGCGCGGCCGGCCGATTGGGAGAACGACCTGCGCTCCGGGCTGGAGGTCATCGAGGGACGATCGGAGGCCCTCGGCAGGTTCATGGGCTCGTACGCGCGACTCGCCCGGTTGCCCCAACCGCATCCGAGATCGGTGGATGTCTCCACCTGGGTGCGCCGGGTCACCGCCTTGGAGACGAGACTCGAGGTGCGGGTCAGCGGGGGCCCGGCGGTCTCGGTGACCGCCGACGGCGATCAGCTCGACCAGCTTCTGATCAATCTGGTGCGCAACGCCGCCGACGCGGCGCTGGAGACCGGCGGCGGGGTGGAAGTCGGTTGGCGGACCATGGCGGGCGTGCTCGAGGTGATCGTGGAGGACGAGGGCCCTGGTCTTCCAGATCCCGGCAATCTGTTCGTGCCCTTCTTCACCACCAAGGCGAGTGGCTCGGGCATCGGCCTGGTGCTGAGCCGTCAGATCGCCGAAGCACACGGCGGCGCCCTGTCGCTCGAGCCGAGGCGGGGAGGGCGGGGCGCACGCGCCGGTCTGCGCCTGCCGCTCGGCGCGCGAAAGGAGCCGAGCCTGCCCTGACGGCAGGCTGGCGCGTGGGAGAGGCGTGGCTTATATCGGGGTGACAGTTCCCTGTCCCCTCCCGGTGAACGAGGCGGCAATGTTCAAGGAATTCAAAGCATTCGCGATGCGGGGAAATGTCCTCGACCTGGCGATCGGCATCATCATCGGCGGGGCCTTCGGCACCATCGTGAAGTCGCTGGTGGACGACGTCATCATGCCTCCGATCGGTCTGGCACTCGGGAACGTCGACTTCTCCAATCTCTTCGTCATGCTCAAGGAAGGGACCAAGGCCGCGGCGCCGTATGCCACCCTCGCCGAGGCGCAGGCGGCCGGCGCCGTCACCATCAACTACGGGCTCTTCGTCAACAGCGTCATCACGTTCCTGATCATCGCCTTCGCCGTGTTCCTCCTGGTCCGGGCCATCAACCGGCTCAAGCCTGAGGAAGCCGCCGCCGCCCCAGCCACCAAAGACTGCCCGTTCTGCCGGATGCCGATCCCGGTCGGCGCCACCCGGTGTCCCGAGTGTACCTCGGAGCTGCGTTGAGAGGGGCCTGTCCTTCGACGTCATGACGCGGGCCAGGCGAGTGATCTGGGTGTAGACGATCAGCGCGAGTCAGCCCGAGCGGCACTGTCACCCTGAGCGAAGTCGAAGGGGACCATGCCGGTGAAGGGAACCATGCCGGTATGGTCCCCTTCGCTGCGCAGGGGTGATAGCGCCGCTCCGGATGACGCTTAAGTCCCTTCTATAACCTGTTGGAGAGAAGTTAGTTACAGATTACAACTCAAGTGACTTATTCCGCCGGCGAGGCCTTCCCCCGGCCGCAGGCCGCGCCGAGCACCGCGACCGTGACGGCCGCAGCGACGGCCCGCGACGCGGAGCCTCACGCGGGCCAGGTCCTAGTGCGTCTTCCCCGAATCGCCCACCACCGGCCGGAGCAGAAGGTCCTGAAAATCGAAGCTGAAGTCCACCGCGGGCGAGCTGGGTACCAAGGTGAGCCGCTCGATGCTGCCGTCGTGGTTGAGGGCGAACGTCGCGTAGGCGTCGGCCCGCAGCTCACGATCTCTCCAGCGGGCGAGGAAGCTGTCGTGTTGCCAGTGGATCAGATCGCCGACCAGCGACGGGGTCGCGCCGAACCGGATCACCAAGCCCTTGCCCTCGACCGCGATCGTCACGTCGCCGTACCATGCGTCGCGATAGATGCCGGCATATCGCGCCAGTGGCAGGGAAGGCCGCGAGGTCGAGTCCCGGGCGGCCGAGGCCTTTTCCTCCATCGTCCGAAGCTCGGCGCGGTTCTGCTCCACCAGCCGGGTGTAGGCCGCCGGGTAGTCCGGAGCCTTGGCGCCCAGATAGTGGTCGAGCACCTGGTAGACCACCGATTCGAACGCCGCTCCCGACTCCTGGTTGGTGAGCACCGCGACGCCGAGGCGAAGCTCGGGTATCATCGCGACTTTGGACAGATAGCCGGGGAGACCGCCGGTGTGCTGCAGCAGTGTCCGGCCCCGATAGTCGCGGACGTTGATGCCCAGTGCGTATCCCCCCAGGTGGGGGCGGAGATGGGGCAGGCCGTGAGGTGGGCTGCCGATCGGCGTCGGCGTGACTTCGCGCCAGAGCTGGGTGGTGGTTGCGCTGGAGAAGACCCGGCCTCCCCCCGCCACCTTCCCCGAATCGAGCTGCACCATCATCCACTGCGCCATATCGGCTGCGCCCGACATGATCCCGCCCGCCGGATTGGTGTTGTCGCTGAGGAACGGCGCGACCGGGCGGACGGTGCCGTCCACCTCCGCGTGGGTGCCCGCGACGTTGCCGGTGTCGTCTGCCGCGGAATGGAGCACGTCGCTGTCTTTCATCCCCACCTGCCGCAGGATCCGGGTCCGGACGAAGTCCTCCCATACCTGCCCCGAGATCGCCTCGATCACCTCACCGGCGACGGTGTACAGCACGTTGTCATAGGCGTAGGCGCTTCGGAACGATGTCGCCGGTGGAATGAACCGGAGCCGCCGGGCGATCTCCCTGCGGTCGTAAGAGGAGGGCGGCCACCAGAGCAAGTCGCCCGCGCCGAGACCGAGGCCGCTGCGGTGCACCAGGAGGTCGCGGACGCTGAGCTCGCGGGTGACGTAGGGGTCGTGCATGGCGAACCAGGGGAGATACCGGATGACGGGTGCGTCCCACTCCAGCTTGCCGTCCTCGACCAGGAGCGCCAGCGCGGTGGCCGTGAAAAGCTTGGTATTGGACGCGATTCCGAAGCGGGTTCGCTGATCCACCGGCGCGGGCTGGCCCATCCGCCGCAGGCCGTAGCCTTTCGCCAACACCACCTTGCCGTCCTTCACGATCGCCACCGAGAGGCCGGGCACGGTGAAGGTCTGCATCACCCGGCGCACGTAGGCGTCGAAGTTCGGGGGTGGCTTCTGCCCGGCCAGGGGCCAGGGAAAAAGAAGGACCGCGAACGCCGCCAGCCGCCAGGCTGAGCTCATGACCCGCCCCGGCTCGACGGCGGCACGATTGCCTTGAGCCGCAGATAGGTCACCATGTTCCCGTAGTGCTCCGCGTTGTGGGTCGCGTTCAGCGTCAGTGCGTAGAGGCGGGTGCGCTGCTGCCCGAAGAGCTTGGTGGCCTGTCGGGCGGCCCGGTCCGACTGCGCGTATGCGCGCGCGCAATACCGGGTGGACACCTTGAGCGCGGCGACGAGCTCCGCCTTGCCGGTGCGAGTCCGCTCGATCTCGTCCTCGGCCCGACCCGGCTCGCCCAGGGCCGCGGCACAGATGAGGTGCTGCGCGCCGGCGACGTGGCCGACCAGCTGGCCGAAGCTGCGCACCTCGGGCGTGGGCTTGAACGCGTAGGTGGACTCGGGCAGCTCCTCCGCCGCGGTGGTGATATACCCGGTCAACTGCTCCCACAGCATCCGCACGGTGCCCACCGCTTCATCGGCGGCGGCCTGCTGCTGCGCGCCCGCGGCCCGCGGCGAGGCGGCGAGCAGAGCCGCGACGAACAAGTGGCGAATCTTCATCTGTGCCTCCGTTGTGAGTTGTGGCGACCGGCCTTGGCGCCGGCTCGGGCACGCTCCTCCGCCTTCCTGGCGCGGATGGCCGCGATCCGCTCCCCCAGCGGCACCTCCAGTCGGCCTTCGCCCGGCGCGGCATAGTCGAAATCAGGAACCATGACCCGCGGCAGCCGCTTGCCCAGCGCTCGCTCGATGCGCCGGAGATCCTCCTCCTCGTCCGGGGCGACGAAGGTGAAGGCGTCGCCCACCGCTTCGGCGCGCGCGGTCCGCCCGACCCGGTGGATGTAGTCCTCCGGCACCTTGGGCACATCGAAGTTCACCACGTGCCCGAGCGCCTCGATGTCGATCCCGCGAGCCGCAATGTCGGTGGCCACCAGGACCGGGAACTTCCCGCTCTTGAACCCCGCGAGAGCCGCGGTCCGCTGGGGCTGTGAGCGATTGCCGTGGATCCGTTCGGCCATCACGCCGTTCCGCACCAGGTACTTGGTGAGGCGGTCGGCCCGGTGCTTGGTCCGGGTGAAGACCAGCACGTCCCGCATCTCCCCCCGCCGGAGCAGCTTCAGGAAGAGCGCCGCCTTCAGCTCCTGCGCGACGGGGTAGACCGCCTGGGTGATGCCCACCGCCGGTGCCGACCGGCGCTCCAGGTTGATGGTCGCGGGGTTCCGGAGCAGGTCCCGGGTGAGCTGCCGGATCGGGTCGGGCATGGTGGCGCTGAAGAACAGGG
>JACCRH010000448.1 GCA_013813675.1 Gemmatimonadales bacterium | reverse complement strand
CGGTTCGAGAACGCCCGTCTGAGCGGCGGCGGCAGCAGTCCCCGCCTCGCCGCCAGCCAGCGGTCGACATTCGCGCCGTACAGCCGCCGCGCCTCCGCCGCGCTCAACCCGAGCAGCTTGCCCCAATGCATGGTGTAGGGGATGCCGCTCATAGACATCAATTGCCAGATGCGGGAATAGAAGCTCCGGGTCCGGTTGGAGAGCGGGCCATCGACGTCCACGATGCAGGTGCGGGGAAACCGGGTAAAGCCGAGCAGCGCCTGGGTGCGGGGCACGAAGCGCAGCGCGACCAGGCAGGGAAAGGGGCCGTGCTCCCGGTTGATGGAGAGGATCAGGTTCACCGTGTCCAGCGCCAGCTCGCTGGGAACGGCGATGGCCGTACCGGCCGCCTTACCCCGCGTGGTCGTAGTGGGAAAGATCTCGTTGGTGGTGCCTTCCAGTGGGACGGTGGTCGTCCGGTACTGGCTCCGGACCGCGGCCGTCATCACCGTCGGAATGAGCAGGGGAATGGTATCGGTCACCGTGCCGACGAACTGGAGCGCGTCGTCTCCCGGCGCCAGACCGCCCTGGGGTGGCTTGGGGTAGTCGGGACGCAACGGCCGGCGGTACATCGCGGTGACGTACACGCCGGCCTCCATGTCGTACGGGTTCGCCACCACCTCGAAGTGTCTCGGCCGCTCGTCCCCGCCGGGTAGACCGGCGCCGGTGAACTCCAGGCTGGTGATCGCGGCGCGAAGCCGGTCGTCGAGCGGCCGGCGCACCCGATGCATCTCCAGGAGAAAGATCGGATCGGTCTCGATCATCACGCCGTGGATCAGGCCGAAAGCGCCGAAGCTGACCAGCACCGCGTTGAAGAGATCGTCGTCTCGCCTGAGCTCGGCCCCGAGCAGGCCGGCGAACCCGTCGGTCGTCACCGGATACGACGACCGCTCGACCCACAGGTGCCGGTCCGGTGCCACGATGAGGTGGATCCCCACCACGTAGTCCTGGATGGCTCCGACGTCGATCGCGGCGCCGTGCGTCCCGGTGGACATGGCGCCCACGATGCTCTGCCCGTTGCTCGCCCCGGTGGTTCGGAGCGAGCGCTGTTCCGCCCGCAGGTTGCGGTTGAGCCCCGCGATCGAGTTGCCGCACTGAAGGAAGTAGAGACCGCCTCTCGGTCCGGGATAGGCGGGATGAATCGAGCGATCGCGGATCCTGAACCAGAGGTTGAGCGGGCTGGTGTCGACCAGGTAGCCGTCGGTGGAGGGCGCGCCGGAGAACGACCACCCGCCGCCGAACGCGCGAAGCCGCACGCCTTCCTGAAGCGCCCGCTGGATCAGCGCCTGGAGCGCGCCGGTCGTCGCGTTGTAGCGCTGCAGGGGATCGCCCGACTGCGGCGGATCATTCACCGCCTGCAGCACCCGGCGAACCGGCTGGACGTAGGTCTCGTGCTTGTTCTGCCAGCTCGTCTGGCCGGTGTCGATGAGCGGACTCATGACGGCGCCGCCAGACCGATCTCGCCCGGTGGCTCCACCGGCTTGGCGCAGTGCCACCGCACCTGCACCGGCGACCAGAATCCCAGGGTCACGATCGTGAGGAGGGTGAACCCGAAGTTGCTGCTCACCTGGACCTGGTCGATCGCGTTGCTCTGCCGGCAGGCACTGGCTACCGAGTCGGGCACCGCGCCCTCGCAGTGCGTGGTCCTGGTGTCGTGGGTGATCAGCCCCCATGCCAGCGCGTGGACCGTGCGCCGGCACGACGTCACCACAGGGTCGGGCTCCGGGGCGAGGAGGTGATACTGGTAGCAGCCGCCCAGGGTCATGAGTTGGATGGCAAGGGCGGTGAGTAGCTTCGTCGGGTTGGAGGTCACGTGCCCTCCCGGATGTCAGTCATGTCACGTGCCACCATGGCCCCCTTCGCGTCGCTCAGGGTGACCGCGCAGCCGAGGCCTGCTCCTCGGCCTACTGCACGTCGGGGAGGCCGTGCCAGCTCGGCGGCGAGTAGCGAAGGGAGCCGTTCGGCGTGTCATCAGGAATAGGGCATCGGGAGCAAATCCAAGGTAACCGCCGAGCCAGGAGTCCGTCAGGCCGTGCCCGCCGTTGATATCACCTGTCGGCAAGCCGGAGGTCACCCTCAAAGCCCTGGTTGCCCTCGCCCTGGCGCTCAGCTTGCCTTGCACCAGCTCCGCGGCGCAGACCTGCGAAGAGCCGTACCGGGTGCCCCGCCAGACGATCCTCCAGGCGATGCGCGCCCACGGCCCCTACAGCCTGACCAGCACCACCACCTCGATGCTCTTCGGAGCGAACGCTCTCCTGGAGATCGTTCATTAGTCACGACGACTGGTTTGCCGCGCACCTTGCGACCGCCAAGGTGGCCTACGCCCAGATGTCCGAGTCGGCCAGAGCCGGCTTCGAGCACCGTCAGGACGTGCTGGTGCAATACGGGCCGCCGGTGGTGGAGAAGGTGCTGGAAGGCCCAGTGCCCTCCACCGCTCTGGATGTGACCACCTTCTGGCCCGACACCGGATCCGCACCTGCTGCTGTTCGATCAGGTACAATCTCCACCGACTATTGGCAGGTGGTGCGAGGACGGGTGAAGGTGTTCCCCGGTATCTCGAAGACTGGCACGGCGACGATTCAGCCCGATGGCCGAGGACACGAAGGGGTCCCGCCCGATCCTGCTGGCGATCGGCGCGCCGTGGCGCCGGGGACGCGCCCGATCCAGATTGCGTGGGTTGACCAGACCCACCAGGAGCTGCGAAATGCCCGCCGCCAACCCCAGCACCTCCCGGCCCGGACCCGCCCGCAAGCCGCGCGAGGACGAGATCGACGCTCACGGCCTGACCCATCCCGGCAAGGTCCGCGGGGAGAACCAGGATCACTTCCTGCTCTGCTCGCTCCGGAAACAGCTCGTGGTCCGCGACTCCAGCATTCCCGACGCGGAGGGCCTCCTGGCCGAGAGCGAGCGCCTGGCCTCGCTCGCCATGGTGGCCGACGGCGTCGGAGGCGCGGCCCGGGGGGAGACGGCCAGTCGGGTCGCGCTCACCGCGGTCACCCGGTACGTCTCCCGCAGCATGCGCTGCTACTACGCTGCCTCGGAGGACGACCAGGAGTTCTACGACGCGCTGCAGACCGGCGCCCGGCAGTGTCATTCCGAGCTGCTCCACCGGGGTGAGGAGGACCCCGACTACCGTGGCATGGCCACTACGCTCACCCTCTACCTCGGCGTCTGGCCGCAGGCCTACCTGCTGCAGTTGGGCGACAGCCGCTGCTATGTCCTCCGCGACGGCGAGCTCACCCAGGTCACCCGGGACCAGACCATGGCCCAGGAGATGGTCGACCTCGGCATCATGAAGCCGGCGGAAGTGGCCGGTACCCGGCTGGAGCACACCCTCACCAGCTCCATCGGAGGAAGTCAGACCCAGCCGTCGATCACCCGCTTCGATATGGACTGGGGCCACGTCCTCCTACTCTGCAGCGACGGGCTCACCCGGCACGTCTCCGACGAGCGGATACGCGACGTGCTCCGCTCGATGACCTCGGCGAGGCAGGCATGCGAGACGCTGCTGAAGGAGGCGCTGGATGGTGGGGGAAGCGACAACGTGACCATTGTAGTGGGGCGCGCGATGCCGCGGGACGGGTGAGCGTGCCTCTCACAATTCTCTAACCTCCCGCCCGTTTGGCCGGCCTAGTCCGGCGTCCCCCGGTGAGCAGGCACGACACTCACCTTGGGAGACCCCGACCATGCGCCATCTCGTACTGCTCGCCTCGCTCGCCCTCGCCACTGCCGCGTGCCGGGACGCCGCCGAACCCGGTGACCTCGCCCCGGCGCCCGCCGACGTCCACGATCGGATCGACCTGCGGCAGGAACGCGCCTCACTCATCGCCGCCGGCAACGAGGTCTCCGCCGCCATCGCTGCTAAAGGCGTCGTTCGCGGCTTCGGCGCCGCGCTCACCGGCAACGCTCTGCTGCTCTCGCCGCGGACCGCCACGGTCGAGGGTCGCGCGGCCGTGTCCGCGTTCCTAGCCGGCGACCCGATCGCCCCGACGGCACTGCGCTGGGAAGTGATCGCCGCGGACGTCTCGAACGACGCCTCCCAGGGCTATACCTGGTCCCAGGGCAGCTACACCATCGATCTCGG
>JACCRH010000335.1 GCA_013813675.1 Gemmatimonadales bacterium | reverse complement strand
GACGGTGGCGGCCGCGCGGAAGTTGTGTACCTATATCTATTGGATGTGGACGCAGGAGCTGAGCTACGCGGCATGGCTCGAGACCGAGACGAAGCGGGTGGGGTGCCCGATGCATACGCTGGCGTCGTCCGCCTAGGATCGCGGGATCGCCGATAACCCGAGGGGGCCCCCGCCTTCGACTGGAGTTCGTGTGCGGACCAGCACGTAGAGGCGACTGAAGCGTGTCTTCGGCAGGGGCAGGGCGGAGCGGACACCACGTCGGGTATCATTGGACCGGGCCACCCCACGTGACCCAAGGAATCGTGCGCCCTCTTGCGCGTTTCTCTTTCAGAGGCGCGCATGCAGCCGACAGGCCGGAGGGGCGCGCGGGTCCGCTCGGGCGGCACCCTCCGGTGGCGCCGCTAAGGAGACGAAGGTTTGTGCGGGCGCGAGGTTGAGGGCCTGCAGCTGATGCGGAAGTCGTTAGGCGGCTTGCAACCAGCATCACAAGCCCTTGAGAGGACCCACGTCTGCGCGTCGCCCGTGCACCACGGCAAGGACCTGGACCTGGTCAGGCTGAACCCGATAGATCACGCGGTACGGCCATTCGATGACCTCGCGCAGCGCCGGATCAAATCGCTCGGGGACTTGTCGGCCGGACAACGGGAACTCGCCCAGCTGCTTACCGCGAATATCCGCTCAAGAAGACGGTCGGCATACACTGGCGAGGTTTGGAGATGTAGTCCCGGATCGCGGCGAGCTGGGCGAGAGCGGCTTCAGTCCAGAGGACCAGCGTCACGACGCCGGATGGCGCAGGCGGCGCACAGCCTCCTCATGTGCCACCAGGCGGCCAGCATCGGCATCCTGCAGACCAGCGTCAATGGTCGCGCGGACATAGATCTGGTACATCAGATCCTCCCACGACGCATCGTCAGGCAGACGGTCGACCAGCTCGTGGGCAGCAGGTTTCAGGGACTCGGCGTCGGCCATGGGACATCCTTGGCTGCGGGTACCAGAAATATGGCCAAGCTCTTGGCCATGGGCTACTATCGCGCGGGCAAGCCGCCTAACAAGCAAGTGCAGCCGACAGGCCGGAACTGTCCCGGGGTCCGCCCGGGCGCAGCGTCCCTTGAGGGCGCTGCGGGACAAACGTTTGTGCGGGCGCAGGCTCGAGGGCCTGCAGCTGATTTGCAAGTCGATAGGCCGACAGGCAAGCGGGAGTATGCGGCGAGCTAGAACAGTCGGCTTAGTGGTTGCCGGCGGGCTGCTGGTTGCGACCGGGGCGGTTCTCGGAACCGCACCAAGCTGGCTGGTCGAGATGCTGGCCCGGTGGTACCCGGGCTGCCTCTACCAGGTGCCCACGCAAGCGCGGCTCGTGGCGCTGACGATCGACGATGGGCCGGATTCAGCCTCTACCCCCTTGATCCTCACTGAGCTGCGACAGCACGACGCGCGGGCAACGTTCTTCCTGATCACGGACCGGCTCCCAGGTCAGGAGCGACTCGTGCGCAGGCTCATAGCGGAGGGGCATGAGCTGGGGAACCATTTTACGCAGGATCGGCCGAGCATCCGGCTGAGCCCGCAAGCCTTCGAGGCAGATCTCCTGCGGGCCAAGCGGGAACTCGCCCCTTGGGCACGACCCCGCTGGGCGCGGCCTGCGTCGGGGTGGTACTCGCAAGTGATGATCAGCGTGATGCAGCGGCATGGATACCGCTGCGCCTTGGGGTCTGTCTACCCGTTCGACGCGACGATCCCATCCGTTGCCTGGGCCACGCGGTACATCCTGCGGAATGCCCGGCCTGGTGCCATCATAGTCCTGCACGATGGGGGGAGCCGCGGACGGCGCACCGCCCGGGTCCTGGCCGAGGTGCTGCCTGAGTTGCGTCGGCGCGGTTACCGGGTGGTCTCACTGAGTGAGTTAGTTGCTGCGGCCTAACCCCGCGACCAGGTATCGGTCCGCGATTTCCGATGCCGGCGACCTTGGTGCGGAAGTGCGCCGCGGAGCGATTAGTCCAACTGTTCCACGCGCGACAGCGCCCCGCCCTCATCCAACGCACCCGCCGAGAGCGGAAACCAGGGGATGAAGGCCAGCCCCTCGCGCTGGCAGTAGTCCACTTCCGCATCCCACGCGCGATTGGCAAGATTGTAGCGGTTCTGTAGCAGACGATGGGCACCGGTCCCCAGATGCCGTCGCCCGTCAGCCGCATGGCGCCGAAGCCCATCCGGTTCACGGGGAGATCGCCGGCCAACGTGATGGCACCGCCGGCAGGCGCTTGTGTATCTCTAGTCATGTGTAGGCAAACCTCATTCCTCTCGATGGAAATGCAGCGCGTAGTGGGCCGCATGTCGATACTGTCTCGGTGACGCGGGGTGCTACCTCGCGACCAGTCGCAGGTTGATGCCCCAGGGGTCGGCCACCACGGCTTCTCCCGATTCTTTTCTCACCTCATATCCCGAGCCCCTCAATGACCGCGCCGCCGCCGCCACATCCGCGGGCGCGGGGAGTTGCAGCGTCCACTCGAGGAGCCGGGCATCACCCGGGGCCGCCGGGGGGGCGCCCGCGGCCCAGATATTCGTCCCAAGGTGATGGTGATATCCGCCCGCCGACATGAAAAGCGCCCCGGGAAAATCCAGCACGACGCGGTCGAGTCCGAGCGCGGTATGGTAAAATGTGCTCGCGCTCCCCAAGTCCCCGACGTGGAGGTGTACGTGGCCCATGCGAGTGCTCGTGGGCAATCCCGTCCACGGTCGCTCTTCCCCGGCTCGCACCAGGTCATCGACATCGAGGGGATCGGTGGCCATCGCGAGGGCGCGGCCCCGCATTCGCCAGCTTGCCCTGGGCCGATCGGCATACACCTCGATGCCCAGACCATCGGGGTCGGTGAGGTACAGCGCCTCGCTCACCAGGTGGTCGGACATACCGGCATACTCGCCGAGTGGTCCGAGGTGCGCCAGGAAGCGTCCAAGCGAGGCCCGGTCGGGAAGAAGCAGAGCGAAGTGGTAGAGGCCGAGACGGCCCCGCCGCGGAACCGGGGTAGCGCCCCGAAGCTGGTTGAGCTCGATGAGGGGAGTTTCCCCCTGCTGGGCGACAAGGGCAGCCTGGTCCCCTGTCGATTCGAGTACTCCGAGGCCGAGAACCCGTTGGTAGTAATCGACCGACCGGTCGAGGTCGGCCACCTGCAGGCGTACAGTTCCCAGCCGGAGATCGGCCGGCAGCCGGAAGCCGGGGGGTGAGACCGTGAACCCGCTCGGGCCGGTGGCTTCGCCGCCGGTGGTCATCGGTTTGCCGCTCATTCGGATCTCCAGTGAACTGCCTCGGGACTCGATGATAGGTAATGGTTCTCTTGGCGGCCTGCTGGAAAACTGCCCGCAACCGGTGTAAACTTGGCGCCCTGAAGCAGTTGAGTTTCCCGAGGACAGGTGTCCGAGTGGCTGAAGGAGCCGGTCTCGAAAACCGGTATACCCTCACGGGTATCGTGGGTTCGAATCCCACCCTGTCCGCTGTCCATCGATACCCTCGAGACCACGCCAGCCATCTCCGCCACGCCCGCCTCGCCCCCGCTCACCCGCCAGCTTGGCGTCTGGTCCGCCATCGCCATCGTGGTGGGCAGCATGATCGGAAGCGGCATCTTCCGGGTGCCCAGCGCCGCGGCGGCCCAGGTGGGAACGCCCGGCGGCATGATGCTCGTGTGGGTGGCGGGCGGCGCGGTGGCGCTGTGTGGCGCCCTGACGTTGGCCGAGCTGGCGGCGCTCTATCCCCGGGCGGGCGGAATCTACGTCTACCTCGCGGAGGCCTACGGTTCGCTGCCGGCGTTCCTCGTGGGGTGGCTCTTCCTGGTCATCGCGCCGGCCTCCATCGGCGCCGTCGCCCTGGTCTTCGCCGAATATCTCGGTCGGCTCTTCCCCACGCTCCATGACTGGGTTCGACCCGTCGCCACCGTCGCCGTGGTCCTGGTGGCCGCGTGGAACTACCGGTCGCTGCGATTCGGCGCCGGGGTCCAGAATCTCTCCTCGGCGTCGAAGGTTCTCGCCATCCTCGCCCTCACCGCGGCGACGTTCTTCTCCGGCCACGCGGGAGAGGGAGCGTGGCGGGACTTCGAGGTCGTCCCGCGGAGCTGGGCCGGCTTCGGACTCGGCCTGGTGACGGTGCTCTGGGCCTACAACGGCTGGCAGGATGCGACCTACGTGGGCGGAGAGGTGAAGGAACCAGGTCGAACGCTGCCCCGCGCCCTCACCGCCGGCACCCTGATCGTGACCGGCGTCTACCTCGCCATCAACGCGGCCTACCTGGCCGTGCTCCCGATGGATGCCATCGCGGCCTCCCCACTGGTCGCGGCCGACGTGGCCGTGCGGCTGTTCGGCGGGATGGGCAACGCCTTGATCGCGGCCCTGGTCTGCGTCTCGACCTTCGGCACCATCAACAGCGGCACCATGTGCTATCCGCGGATCTTCTACGCTATGGCCGAGGATCGGCTCTTCTTTCGCGGAGTCGCCGCGGTGCATCCTCGCTACGGCACTCCCCACACCGCGATCGCGCTGACGGCGGGCTTGGCGATCGGCTTCCTGTGGCTGCGCACGTTCGAGCAGCTCATCGAGATCTTCATCCTGGCCATTCTGCCGTTCTGGGCGCTCGGAGCCGGGGCGGTCATCCTTTTGCGGCGAAGGCGCCCCGACCTGGTCCGACCATACCGCACTCCGGGGTACCCGGTGGTTCCGGTCCTGTTCATCCTGGCCACCCTTGGCATTCTGCTGAACTCACTTTCTCAGCGTCCCGGCCCTACCGCGGCCAGCTTTGCCGCCATCCTGGTCGGGGTGCCGATCTACTTTTTCTGGCACAGGCGTTGACCGACCCGGAAGCCGCCCTCACCGGCTGTCTGCTGGGCCAGGCGCTGGGAGACGCGCTGGGATTCGTGGTGGAGGCACAGCCGCCCTCGGTGGCCGGCGAGTACGTGAAGGACCTGCGTGCCGGACGTGCCGGCCGGCAATCCCACCCCGAGTATCCGTTCGGCCAGTACAGCGATGACACCCAGCTCGCCCGCGAGCTCCTCTCGAGTTTCGTGGAGGCCGGCGGCTGGCGTCCCGAAGTGTTCGCGGGCCGCCTGGGTGCCCTCTTCTCTCAAGGCAGAGACGTGGGCGCCGGCCCGGGCACTCGAGGTGCCGCCATGAGGCTGTCGGACGGGGCACACTGGAGCGACGCGGGCACCCCGGCACCGTACGCGGGAAACGGGAGCGCCATGCGGGCCGCCCCCCTGGGACTGCTCTTCGGTGACGACACCCGCTCCATGGTCGCGGCGGCCATAGAGCAGAGCAGCATTACCCATCGCGATCCCCGCTGCTCTGCCGGAGCCCTGGTGGTCGCCGGCGCCACTCGTCTGGCGGCGAAGGGCACCCC
>JACCRH010000276.1 GCA_013813675.1 Gemmatimonadales bacterium | reverse complement strand
TCTCGCAGCTCGGGCTCGACGCCTCGCGGGTCGAGGCGCAGCGCGATGCGAGCAAGCGGTACATCGTCCGCAAGTCCAAGCTGGTGGCGCTCCCCACGTCGCCCTCGCAGCTTCTCACCACCCGTCTGCTCAGCAACGGCGCCAAGCTGGCCATCTTTGGCGAGCCGATGGTGGAACCGGGCGACTCTCCGATGGAGGAGAGCGTCGCTACCTTCGTGCGCCGCCGGTTCAACCAGGAGGTCCTGGACTACGTCGCCAACCCGTTCGTCGCCGGCATCTTCGCGGGAGACCCCGAGCAGCTCTCCGCTCGCCACGCGCTGCCCCGGCTGCACGACCTGGAGCACACCCACGGGTCGGTGGTGAAGCCGCTGTGGCAGATGATGAGGGCCGACCGCGGGGGGCCGGGCTCGCCCCCAACTCCGGGCCTGGTGTCGTTTACCGGGGGACTCAGGGAGATTCCCGACGCCTTCGCGCGGGAGCTCCGCTCCGAGATCCGCTTCAAGGCGCCGGTGACCCAGCTTCGCCGGGGCCCGAAAGGCTGGACGGTAAGCGCCGCGTACCAGGCCTCGGAGTTGTACGACGGGGTGATTTACGCGGCACCGGCCCACTGCGCGGATGATCTGGACCTCGCCTTCGACGGTGGTGACCGGCTGAAGACCCTGACCAGCATCACCCACCCACCTGTCGCGGTCGTCGCGCTCGGCTTCCGGCGGGAGGATGTGGCGCACCGGCTCGACGGCTTCGGGTTCCTGGTTCCCGACGTCGAGCGACGGAATCTGCTCGGCGCCATGTTCTCCTCGACGGTGTTCCCGGGCCGGGCACCGGAGGGGCACGTGCTTCTCACCGCGTTCGTCGGCGGAGTCCGCAACCCCGATCTGGCGAACGCCGACCTCAGCACCCTGTCGGCGCGGGTACTCGACGACCTGCGGCTGCTGCTCGGCGTGCGGGGCGAGCCGACATTCCGGGCTTCCCACCTCTGGTCCAAGGCGATTCCCCAGTACACGCTGAGCTACGGCCGCTTCAAGGAAATCATGGACGAGGCCGAGCGGCGGAATCCGGGACTCGGCCTCGCCGGATCCTATCGCGAGGGAGTGGCCCTGGGCGACGTCATCGCGTCGGCGGACCAGGCGGCGGAGCGGGTCGCCGCCCAGATCGGAGCCGGCGAGCGGGTGGAAGGCGAGTGAGTGCCCGGGCGGCGCTCCGCGTCGGCACCCGGGGCAGCGCGTTGGCGCTGTGGCAGACCGAGCGGACCCAGGCCCTCCTCGCCGGCGCGGGCTACCCCACTGAGCGCGTCGAGATCCGCACCACGGGAGACATGGTGCAGGACGTCCCGCTGGCGCGGATCGGATCGGTCGCGCTGTTCACCCGGCAGATCGACGAGGCGATGCTCGCCGGGCGGATCGACCTCGCCGTCCACTCGTTGAAGGATCTCCCGACCGAGCTTCCTCCGGGGATCGCCATCGCGGCGATCGGGGTGCGAGAGGATCCCAGCGACGCGCTGGTCGGGCGGGGGCCGCTCCGATGGAGCGACCTGCCGGTGGGCGCAACCGTGGCCACCAGCAGCCTGCGGCGGCGGGCGCAGTTGCTGTACGCGCGCTCCGATCTCCGGGTGCAGGACATCCGCGGCAACGTGGACACCCGGCTCGCCAAGCTCGACCGCAACGAAGACTGGTCCGCCATCCTGCTCGCGACCGCGGGGCTGCTGCGCCTCGGCCTGGGCGGCCGGATCGGCGAGCGGATCGATCCCGACGTGATGTTGCCGGCGCCGGGCCAGGGGGCCCTCGCCGTCACCGCCCGGGCAGACCACGCCGAGGCGATCGCCGCCGCGAGAGCCGCGGTGCACGACGAGACCTGCGCGCTCGCGGTCAGCGCCGAGCGGGCCTTTCTCCGGCGGCTCGAGGGAGGATGCCAGGTTCCGGTGGCGGCGCTGGCGACTCTCGAATCCATGTCGGGCGAGACGATCCTCCGACTTCGTGGCAGGGTGATCTCACTGGCGGGTGACCGCATGGTGGAAGGACGCGAGCGCGCCGCCGTGCGCGAGCCATCCGACGCGGAGCGGCTGGGGTCGGTACTGGCCGAACGGCTCCTGGGCGAAGGCGCCGACGGCATTCTGTCCGAGGTGCGCGCCGGATCGGCCGTGGTGCCGGCTGTGCCCGAGCCATGAGGCGGGGACCGGTGGTGTTGACGGTCTCTCCCGGCGCATTCCCGGGCCTGGCCGAAGGGCTGCGATCGTTGCCGGTCACGGTCGAAGAGCTGCCCCTCCTGACCTTCGCCCCTCCGGTGGATTGGGGCCCCATGGATCGCGCGCTGGCCAGCCTCTCCGGTTACGGCTGCCTCGCGTTCACCTCGCCGCGGGCCGCGACAGCGTTTGCCGAGCGGTACGCGGCGCGTTGGCCGAAGACGAGCCCGGCCGACGCGCTTCCGCCGGTGTGGAGCGGCGGGCCGGGCACCACGGCCGCCCTGGCCCCACTCGACGTCCCGGTGTGGAGCGCGTCCGAGGGCGAGACTGGCCGGGTCGGCGCCGCGGGGGCACTGGCC
>JACCRH010000268.1 GCA_013813675.1 Gemmatimonadales bacterium | reverse complement strand
CCGCGGACGATCAGCTTGGTGGACGCCTTCTTCCGATGCCTGGTCTTGCGGCCTTCCGGCTTGCCCCAGGGCGAGGTCGGCGGCCGGCCGCCCGAGCTCTTGCCCTCGCCGCCGCCGAGCGGGTGGTCCACCGGATTCATCGCCACGCCGCGGACCTTGGGCCGCTTGCCCAGCCAGCGGCTCTTCCCCGCCTTGCCCACCGAGAGCAGCTCGTGCTCGGCGTTCCCCACCTCGCCCACCGTCGCGACGCAGCGGCCGTGGATCAGCCGCATCTCGGTCGAGCGGAGCCGCAGGGTGACGTAGTCGCCTTCCTTGGCCACCACCTGGGCACTGGACCCGGCGGTGCGGCAGAGCTGGCCGCCCTTGCCGATCTTGAGCTCGATGTTGTGCACCGTGGTGCCGAGCGGGATCTCGCCGAGCGGCAGCGCGTTGCCGGTGCGGCTGTCCGAGCCGGGGCCGGCCACGACGGTGTCGCCCTGATTGAGCCCCTTGGGGTGCAGGATGTAGCGCTTCTCGCCGTCGGCGTAGACGATGAGCGCGATCCGGGCGGTGCGGTTGGGATCGTACTCGATCTCCGCCACCTTGCCCGGGATGCCGACCTTGTTGCGCTTGAAGTCGATCTTCCGGTACTGCCGCTTGTGGCCGCCGCCTCGGTGCCGCGAGGTGAGGTGGCCCTGATTGTTCCGCCCGCCCGACTTCTTCATCGGCTCGAGCAGCGACTTCTCCGGGGTGTCCCGGGTGATCTCGTCGAATCCGGACACCGAACGGAAGCGGGTGCCGGCCGTCATCGGCCGGAATTGCCTGATGCTCATCTCAGCCCTCGAATACGGCGATCGAGTCGCCGTCCTTGAGCGTGACGATCGCCTTCTTCCACCGCGCGGTGGTGCCACGGGTGCGACCGCGGGTGACCGAATGGCGCCGCACCTGCATGGTGCGCACGTCGGTCACGGTGACGCCGAACAGCTTCTGGAGCGCGTCCCGGATCTGGTACTTGTTGGCCTCCGGGTGCACTTCGAACGCGTATTCCCGCCGAGCCTGGTAGGCGGCCGAGCTCTTCTCGGTCACCACCGGCCGCACCACGATCTGATGGAGGGCGGGCATCACTTGCTGCCTTTCTTCTTCTTCGCCGACTTCGCCCCGCCCCGGCCCGAGGTGGGTTTGGCGGCTTTGATGGCCTTGGTCCCCGACTTCTTCTTGACCGGCTTGGCCTTCTTCGCGGCCTTGGCGTCGGACTTCTTGGAGGCCTTGGCCGCCTTGGCGCTCTTGGCCTTTGCCTTGGCAGCCGGCTTGGTGGAGGACTTCCCCTCGCTGCGGCTCGGAGCCGGCTTGGCCGCGCCGCCCCGGCGCCGGGGCGGCTTCGCCTCCGTCTCGGGCTCGTCGGGGAGCGGCTCGGGCATCACCCCGGTGAAGGCGCCCTCTTCCACCACGACCGCGTCGGCCCACAGGATGTCGTACGCCGAGGCCTGGAAGTAGGGCATCACCTCGATGGTGGGAAGATTTCGGCCGCTCAAGTAGACGTTCTCGTTCGCGGTGGCCGTCAGCACCAGCACTTTGCGCCCGTCGAGCTCGAGGCTGCCGAGCAGCCCGGCGAGCTGGGCCGTCTTCGGCGCCCGGAAGGCGAAGCGCTCGACCACGTGCAGCGCGCCCTCGCGGGCCCGCGCGTTGAGGGCCGACTTCCGGGCCAACTGCCTCACCTTCCGGGGGATCTCGGTGCGGTAGTCGCGCGGATGGGGCCCGAAGACCACGCCGCCGCCCCGCCAGTGCGGTGCCCGGGTGGAGCCCTGCCGTGCGCGGCCGGTACCCTTCTGCTTCCAGGGCTTCTGGTTGCCGCCGGAGACGAAGCTCCGGGTCTTGGTGGCCGCGGTGCCCTGACGCTGATTGTTCAGGAACACCTTGACCGCCTGGTGCAGCACCGGCTCGTTCACGGTGCCGTCGAAGTAGTCGGCCGGCAGGGCGAACGAGGCGTCGCGCTTGGCGCCGGCGGGCGTGTAGTGTGGCGCCTCAATCATGACGGCTGGGTCCTCCCTGCTTCGCCACGGTGACGATCCCGTTTCTGGCGCCCGGGATGGCGCCCCGGACGAACAGCAGGTTGCGCTCGGCGTCCACCCGCACCACGGTGAGCCCGAGCTCGGTGTGGCGGGCCGCGCCCATGTGTCCCGGCATCCGCTTGCCCTTGATGACCCGGGAGGGGTCGGTGCCGGGGCTGATCGAGCCCGGCTTCCGGTGGCGGGTGTTGCCGTGGGTGGCCGGACCGCCGGCGAACCCGTGACGCTTCACCACGCCCTGAAACCCGCGGCCCTTGGTGGTGCCGGTCACCTTGACCCGCTCGCCCGGCGCGAAGATGTCCACCTTCACTTCGGCGCCCGGGGCGGGCGCGTCACCGTTCACCGCGAACACCCGGAGCACCTGGGGCGCCACATCGAGTCCGGCCTTCTTGGCGTGGCCCAGCTCGGCGCGGTTGGCCCGCTGCTTCCGCCGCGCGCCGAAGCCGAGCTGCACGCCGTCCTCGCGCACCTGCACTACGCGGCAGGGGCCCGCCTCGATGATGGTGACGGGCACCGCGGTGCCATCGTCGGAGAACACCCGAGTCATCCCCAGCTTGCGCCCGATGAGTCCGCTGGTCATCGCTATTCGACCTTGATCTCGACGTCCACGCCCGCCGGCAGGTCGAGCTTGGTCAGCGCGTCCATGGTCTGGGGGCGGGAGTCGTTGATGTCCAGCAGCCGCTTGTGGGTGCGCAGCTCGAACTGCTCGCGGCTCTTCTTGTCGATGTGCGGGCTGCGGAGCACGGTCCACCGCTCGGTCTTCACCGGCAGGGGGATCGGTCCCGAGACTTGGGCGCCGGTCTTCTCGGCGGTGCGCACGATGTCGGCCGCAGCCTGGTCGAGGACCACGTGGTCGAAGGCTTTGAGCCGGATGCGAATTCTCTGTGCCATAAGGACTCCAGTTGACAGCCAGCGGTTGTCATCCTGAGCGAAGCGAAGGAGCCTGAGCGCCGTCCGACTCCTTCGCTTCGCTCAGGATGACAGGTTACTTCAGGATCTTGGTGACGACGCCCGCGCCCACCGTCCGCCCGCCCTCGCGGATGGCGAAGCGCAGCCCCTCGTCCATCGCGATCGGCGTGATCAGCTCGATCGTCATCTGCACGTTGTCCCCCGGCA
>JACCRH010000251.1 GCA_013813675.1 Gemmatimonadales bacterium | reverse complement strand
CGGGAGATCGGGCGGCACATGAACGAGCCCAAGATCGTCGTCACCAAGTCCACCGTGCCGGTCGGCACCGCGGAGAAGGTGAGGGCGGCGGTCAAGTCGCAGACCCAGACCTCGTTCGCCGTCTGCTCCAACCCCGAGTTCCTGAAGGAAGGCGCCGCGATCGAAGACTTCATGAAGCCCGACCGCGTGGTCATCGGCGTGGATGACGACGAGGCCCGGGCGGTGATGGGCGAGCTGTACGCGCCGTTCACCCGGCAAGGGGGCAACCGGGTTCTCTTCATGGACATCGCCTCGGCCGAAGTCACCAAGTATGCCGCCAACGCGATGCTCGCTACCCGGATTTCGTTCATGAACCAGATGGCGCTCTTCTGCGAGCTGGTGGGCGCCGACGTGAGCAACGTGCGGCTCGGCATCGGCTCGGACCAGCGCATCGGCCGCGCGTTCCTCTACCCCGGCCCAGGGTACGGCGGGTCATGCTTCCCCAAGGATGTGAAGGCGATCATCAAGACCGCTGACGACCTGGGCCTCTCGCTCGACGTCCTCAAGGCCGTCGAAGAGGTGAACGAGTGCCAGAAGGTGGTCGTGCTGCACAAGGTGCAGCGCTACCTCGGCGCCGACCTGAGCGGCAAGACGGTGGGCCTCTGGGGCCTCGCTTTCAAGGCCGAGACCGACGACATGCGGGAGAGCCCGACTATCCCCCTCATCGAAGGCCTGCTCGCGGCCGGTGCGCGGGTCCAGGCCCACGATCCCAAGGCCACCGACTCGGCGCGGCACATCTTCGAGGATCGGGTTATGTACGCCGCCGATCCCTACAGCGCGGCGCACGGGGCGGACGCGCTCTGCGTCATGACCGAGTGGCTGCTCTACCGCAATCCCGACTTCGAGCGGGTGCGCAAGCTGCTCCGCCGGCCGCTGCTGGTCGACGGCCGCAACCTCTACGAGCCGGAGCGGATGAAGGCCCTGGGCTTCGAGTATCACGGGATCGGCCGGGGCGGCCGGTGACCCGAGTCCTCGTCACCGGGGCGGCCGGCTTCATCGGCTCGCACCTGGTGGAGGCACTGTCCCGCCAGGGCGACGAGATCATCGGAATCGACAACTTCGATCCCTTCTACCCCCGGGCGATGAAGGAGCGGAACCTGGCGGAGATGGGCCGCCTGGCCGGGTTCACCTTCCACGAGCTGGACCTGCTCGACGCCGCTCGGCTCCAGTCGCATCTCACCCCCGACACCGTGCTGATCCACCTCGCCGCCAAGGCGGGGGTGCGGCCATCGCTCGCCGATCCCGTGGGGTATGCCCGCGCCAATGTCGCCGGCACCGCGGCGGTGGCGGACGCGGCGCGGGGTGCCGGCGTGTCACGGATCCTGTTCGGCTCGTCGTCGTCGGTGTACGGGGACAGCACGCCGGTGCCGTTTCGGGAGGACGCGATCGCCATCGAGCCGGTGTCGCCCTATGCCGCCACCAAGCGCGCCGGGGAGTTGCTGCTGGGTTCGGTGGCCCCGATCTACGGCTTTCGGGTCGCTTCGCTCCGCTTGTTCACCGTGTACGGCCCCCGGCAGCGGCCTGATCTCGCGATCCACGCTTTCGCCCGGAAGATGGTGGACGGCTCGACCCTGACGCTCTTTGGCGACGGCACCCAGGCGCGGGACTACACCTACTGCGATGACATCGTGGCCGGCGTGCTCGCCGCGCTCCGCTGGACCGAGCAGGCGCCGGTCGGCCTCGAGCACTTCAATCTCGGCGGCAACCGCGTGGTGCCCACCGGCGCGATGGTGGACGAGATCGCCACGGCGCTGGGGATCACCCCGAAGATCGAGTGGGCGCCGATGCAGCCGGGCGACGTGCAGCGGACCGCGGCGGACCTCACCAAATCGGGCGCGCTGCTCGGCTATGCGCCTCGCACCCCCTTTCCGGAGGGGATCCGGCGATTCGTTGCCTGGTTCCGGGAAGCCTATGGCCGGTCAGACTGAGCGCGCGCTGGCCCGGGCCCGCGACCGCTTCGCGGTCCAGGACTACTACGGGACGGTTCACCTGCTGGAGGAGATCGTCGCCGGCGGGCGCGCGTTCGCCGATGTGCACCATCTGCTCGGCGTGTCGTTGTCGCTGTTGGGCCAGCGCGAGCGGGCGCTGGCCGAGCTGGGCCGCGCGCTGGAGCTGAACCCGCGCTATCTCGAGGCGCTGATCCACCAGGGCCTGGTGCTCTACGAGATGGGTCGCGACGTGGAGGCCGAGGACTCGTTCCGGCGGGCATCGGCCAATGTCTCACCCTCGTCCAACGGGCTCGCCGCGCCGATCGCGGCCCGCTTGGCCAACCAGCATGCGGAGCTGGCGGAGGCGTATGCCGAGGCCGGGGCGCTCGACCGTGCGGTGGAGGAGTACCGGCGTGCGCTCGAGCTCGGTCCCTCGTTCGTGGACCTGCGCTACCGGATGGCCCGGGTGCTGCTCGAGGCGGGGCGGTCGCTGGAGGCCCGTGAGGCATTGGAGGAGGTCCTGCGCTCCCGCCCCAACTTCGTGGACGCCTCCGCGGCACTGGGGCTGGCCCACTATCTGTCCGGCGACGCTCTCGGCGCTCGAGACATCTGGAAGGCGTGCCTGTCGCGGCGTCCCGAGAATGCCCGGGTGGAGGCCTATCTGGCGATGCTCGGCCGTACCGGCGCGTGACCCGGTGGGCCATCGCCGCGGGCGCGGCCTGCCTGGCCTGCGGCGGAGCGCCCGACGGTGAGCGTCGCGGCGACGAGGCTTACGGCCGCGGTCAATTCGCCCAAGCGCTGACCGAATACCGCTCGCTGACCGGCGGCAAGGCGCACCCGCGGATCTGGGCCAAAGCGGGGGCCGCCGCGCTCCGCACCGGCGATCTCCGGGAAGCGGCCGACGCCTACCTCCATCTGGCCGGTGAAGATCCGAACAGGGCACAGGAGGCGGCCGAAGGGCTCGAGGCGGTGGCTCGTGCCGCCGAGCGGGCGGAGCGATCCGACGCGCTCCACCAGGCGGTTGTCGGCCTCCAGACGGTGGCTCCCGACCGCGTCCCCGGACGCTACGCGCTGATGCTGGCCCAGGAGGAAGGGGCTGACCCCGCCGAGCTGGTCGCGCTGCTGCCACGGGCCATCGCGGCGGCGCCGGACCAATCCACGGTCGACTCGCTCCTCGCTCTCCACGCCCGTCTGCTCCAGGAGACGTCGGGCTGCGGGCAAGCGATGTTCCAGTATCGCGCGCTGCTGCGCCGGGCCCGGGACACCGCGCTGGTCGCCCAGGCGCGAGAGGGCGCGGCCGACTGTGCCCTCTCGCTGGGACGGCGGTCCGTCTCGGGCGGCCGGGACGACGACGCGGCCCTCTGGTTCGCCGAGGCGGCGCGCATGGATTCCAGCTCGGCGACCGGGCGGAGCGCGCTCTTCGCCTACGGCGAAACCCGGTTGGTCCAGGGCGACACGCTCGCCGCCGCGCTCGCGTATCAGGCGGTCGCGTCCGGCGCCGAAGTCCCCGACTCCTTCAGCAGGAAGGCCCGGGCCAGGCTCGCCGCGCTGGGACTCACCCCCGCCGCGAACCCCATCCCCAGGCCTGACTCACCATGACGCGCTTTCACTTGCTCCTGCTCGCGGTCGGGACCCTGCCCCTCGCCGGCTGCGGTGGCGGACGGCCCCCGGAGTCCGCCGAGACGTCACCTGCCGTCCCCGCCCAGGCGGAGGGCGCGAGCCCGCAGGAGGTGGATTCGCTCTACCGTCTGGCCCAGAGCTACGTCCGGCGTGGCAAATGGGGCGACGCCATCGAGCACCTCGAGCGCGTACTGCTGGAATTTTCTCCCGGCGATTCGCGCATTCCGCAGGCGCGCTATTTCCTCGGCGAGGCGACGCTGGGGATCGGGAGCCACCTCGAGGCGGCGCGGGAGTTTCGCCGCGTCTCCGACGAGACTCCGAACGACCGACTGGCCCCCGAGGCGCTCCTTCGGGTGGGCGACGTCTACGCCGACCTCTGGCGCCGGCCCGAGCTCGATCCGTCGTACGGACAGACGGCGCTCGCGACCTACCAGGAGCTGCTCAACCGCTACGCCAGCACTCCCGCAGCTGCCCGGGCTCAGGCGCGGATCAGGGACCTGCAGGAGCGTTTTGCCTACAAGGAGTACCGGGCGGCGCTGTATTACTTCAAGCTCAAAGCCTACGACTCGGCGATTCTGTACCTGAAGGATGTCGTGGCGACCTATCCCCGGGCCTCGATCGCCCCGGACGCGTTGCTCAAGCTGGTGGAGGCCTACCGGCGCCTGGGCTACCAGGAAGATGTCCAGGAGACCTGCGACTACCTTCGGCGCTTCCATGGGGCCGCGCTGCGCCGGGGAAGTCTGTGCCCCACCGACACCGCCGGGACCTCCTAGGGGAATGATCGGGCTCCTTGGCGGATCGTTCGATCCCGTCCATCATGGACATCTCATCGTAGGGCAGGTGGCGGCGGAGGCCCTGGGGCTGGATTTGGTCCGCCTGGTACCAGCCCGGGAGCAGCCGTTCAAGCGGGGACAGCACGGCGCATCGCCGGAGCATCGGGCCGCCATGCTCGATCTGGCAGTCGCGGGCGCGCCTGGTTTCGAGGTCGAGCGTGCCGAGCTGGAGCGGGTGGGGCCCTCGTATACGGTGGACACCCTGCGCGCCCTTCGACACCGGGAGCCCCACGCGCGGTTCACCCTGTTGCTGGGCGCCGATGCCGCCGCCGAGCTCGAGGCATGGCGCGAGGCGGACGAGATCCCCCGGCTGGCCACCGTCGTGGTCTTCGCCCGGCACGGCGCCCCGGTGCCGACCTCTTCGCTCATTGCCAGGACCATCGAGGTTCCGGCCATCGAGATCTCCGCCACCGAGGTTCGGCGGCGGGTCCGGGAGGGCCGCTCCCTTCGGTATTGGGTGCCCGATCCGGTCGCGGAGTACGTGACCCGGCACCGGTTATATTTGGACCCAGCATGATCAAATCATTGATGACCGCGGTGTTCGGGACCCGGTTCGACCGCGAGCGAAAGCGGCTCCAGCCGCTCGTGGACCAGATCCTTGCCGCGGAGGAGCGGCTCGGATCGCTCAGCGAGGCCAAACTCAAGGACCAGACCCGGAAGTTCCGGGAGCGGCTGGTCGAGCGGACCGGCAGCGTGAAGGCCGAGCTGGACCAGGTTCGTGCCGCCAAGCACGGGTGCGCCGACCCGGTCGAGCGGGACGAGCTGGAGCGGCGCTTCCACGAATTGGAGACCCGCTACAAGCTGGAGCTCAAGGCCGGCCTGGACGAGCTGCTGCCGGAAGCCTACGCCACCGTGCGCGAGGCCTGTCGGCGGCTGGTCGGCACCACGGTGTCGGTCACCGGACACGAGCTGACGTGGGACATGGTTCCCTACGACGTCCAGCTCATCGGCGGCGTCGTGCTGCACCAGGGCAAGATCGCCGAGATGGCCACCGGCGAGGGGAAGACGCTGGTGGCTACCCTGCCGCTCTACCTGAACGCCCTCGCCGGGCGGGGGGCGCACCTCGTCACGGTGAACAACTACCTGGCCCGGCGCGACTCGCAGTGGATGGGCCACGTCTTCTCCTACCTCGGCCTCAGCGTCGCCTGCCTCGACGATACCGAGCCGTCCTCGCCCAACCGCCGTGCCGCCTACCAGGCGGACATCACCTACGGCACCAACAACGAGTTCGGCTTCGACTATCTCCGCGACAACATGGTGTTCTCGCTGGACCAGCGGGTGCAGCGGGAGCACGCCTACGCGATCATCGACGAGGTGGACTCGATCCTGATCGACGAGGCGCGGACGCCGCTCATCATCTCGGGCCCGGTGGGTAACGAAGCGGACGACAAGTACGCCCAGTTCAACCGCCAGGTGGCCGAGCTGGTGCGGAAGCAGACCGGAGTCGTGAACACCCTGCTGGCGGAGTCGGAGAAGCTGTTGGAGGACGAGAAGGCCCGGCAGGACGCGGCGCTCAAGCTGTACCAGGCCCACCTCGGCATGCCGAAGAACAAGCGGCTGCTCAAGCTGCTGAACGAGACCGGGATCAAGCAGTTGGTGCAGCGGATGGAGCTCGATGCCATCGCCGACCGGAAGCTGCCGATGCGGCAGCAGCGGATGCGGGAAACCGAGGACGTGCTCTACTTCGTGCTGGACGAGAAGGGCCACTCGGTCCATCTCACCGATCGCGGCGCGGAGGCGATGTCTCCCGACGATCCGGGGCTCTTCCTGGTCCCCGACATCTCGGAGGAGATCCACCGGATCGACAAGGACCCGGACCTCTCGGCCCACGACCGGATCGAGCGCCGGCGCGAGGTCGAGGGCGCCTACGCCCTCAAGAGCGAGAAGCTCCACATCATTCACAAGCTGCTGCAGGCCCACGTCCTCTACGAGCGGGAGGTGGACTACCTGGTGCAGGATGGCCAGGTGATGATCGTGGACGAGTTCACCGGACGGGTGATGACCGGGCGGCGCTGGGCCGACGGTCTCCACCAGGCGGTGGAGGCCAAGGAGATGGTGCAGGTCAAAGGCGAGACCCAGACCTTCGCCACCATCACCATTCAGAACTACTTCCGGATGTACGACAAGCTCGCGGGGATGACCGGCACGGCGGAGACCGAGGAGACCGAGTTCTACCAGATCTACGGGCTCGACGTCAACGTGATTCCCACCCACCGGCCGGCGCGCCGGCTCGACCAGGTGGACCGGATCTACAAGACCCGGCGGGAGAAGTACAACGCCGTGCTGGACGAGGTCGAGCGGCTCCACGGCCTGGCCTGGCCCATCCTGATCGGCACGGTCACGGTGGACGTCTCGGAGACCCTGTCGCGCCAGCTCAAGCGCCGCGGGCTCAAGCACGAGGTGCTGAACGCGAAGTACCACCAGCGCGAGGCGGAGATCGTCGCCGGCGCGGGGCAGAAAGGGTCGATCACCATCGCGACCAACATGGCCGGCCGCGGCACCGACATCAAACTGGGCAAGGACCTCGATCTCGCGCTGGAGGAGGCCGGGCTCCAGATCATCGGCACCGAGCGCCACGAGTCGCGGCGGATTGATCGCCAGCTCCGCGGGCGGTCGGGGCGCCAGGGCGATCCGGGCCAGTCGATCTTCTTCCTCTCGCTGGAAGACGACCTGATGCGGCTGTTCGGCTCCGACCGCATCGCCCGCTGGATGGACAAGAGCGGGGCGGAGGAGA
>JACCRH010000237.1 GCA_013813675.1 Gemmatimonadales bacterium | reverse complement strand
GCTTCCTTGGAGCGGTAGACGTTGAGCGTCGACTGCCCGCTCCGATAGACGATCAGCTCGTCGCCCTCGCCGCCGGCCGGCTCGAGGTCGAGCGTGCCTTCGTAGAACTTCTTGGCTGCCTTCAAGTCCTTCACCGCCAGGTTGGCGACGGCGTTGCGCTCGCGAAGCATCGATGTTCTCCTCTCGGGTGATCAGTCCACCAGATCCTGCAGCTTGTCCAACGCGCCCATCCAGCCTTCACGGTGGCTGTCGCGCATCTCCTCGTCTCGGAATCCTTCATGGGTCAAGGTGAGCTCGGTGCCGCCGGAGACGGCTTTCAACACCACGGTGACCAGAGACTCGCCTTCAGGCTCGTCGCGCCATTGCCAGGTGAACACCAGCTTTTCATCGGGGACGACCTCGCGATAGACACCGTAACTGGTGTGCTCGCTGCCGTCTTCGGTCCGGAAGGTCACGCTGAACCGTCCGCCGGGACGGACGTCGGCCTCTGCGCTCACCGTCGGACCCGCGTCGGGGCCCCACCAGCGGAGAATCTTGGCCGGATCGGTGAGCGCGGCGAACACCTTAGCGGGAGGCGCCTGGATCCGACGGGTGACGCTGAGGCTGGGTGGCTGGGGAGACATCACTCTTCCGCTTCGACCAAGGCGGCGAGACGATCGAGCTTCCGCGACCAGTAGCGCTCGTACCGGCCCATCCATCGGATCGCATTCTTGAGGGGACGGGGGTCGAGCCGGCAGTTGACCGTTCGGCCGCGCTTCTCGCAGACAATCAGGCCGGCGGAAGCCAACACGTTGACATGCTTGAGCACGGCGGGCAGGGAGACGTCGAACGGGCGGGCCAGCTCGCTGACGGTGAGCTGCTCCCGACGCCGCAGATGCTCCAGCATGGCGCGGCGGGTGGGGTCGGCGATGGCCGAGAAGGTGCGATCGAGGACCGCGTAACGGCTAACCATTGGGTTAAGTATTGCAAGCGCTGCCGGAGCGGTCAAGCCGGCGCCGCCGAAGCCGCCCCTAGCCGGGGCGGCGGCAATCCTCGGCCCGCCGTTTCCTCGCCACCGCCATCAGATCGTCCCAGGCTTCTCGAATCTCGGGCCGCTCCCAGGTGGCGGCGTCGTACCGCCAGTTGATGAAGGCACAGCTTGCCGGATGGCTCATCGCCATCCGGCCCAGCCGGTCCAGGTCCTCCACGGTGCAATCGCTGGTTCTCATGCCGTAGCAGTCTTTCACGTTGACGCCCATGACTACCCGGAGGCCGAGCCGGTCGGCGACAGTGGCCGCCTTGTCGTAATACTCCCGGGGCCCTCCCTTGCCGGCGTGGTACTGGGCCCAGGCATAGTCCAGCAGAGGCGCGAGCGTGGAGTCGTCCGCCACCCACTGGGGAGTCACCCGCACGCCCAGCGGAACGCCCGGCAGCCGGGTGCGCGCGTACCTAGCCCACTCGGCGATCTGCGCCTGGGTGATCTTGTTCCCGCCCCAGCAGCGGGTGCAGCCGTAGTCGTCGCCCAGATTGAGTCCGAGGATCGCCCCCCGGTACTTCCGCAGCGTGTCCGGAGGCAGCGCCTCGGCGTACCGGTCGGTCAGGAGCTTGGCGTTGTCCAGCGAGAACCCGCCGTTGACCCGCCCGGTCGTGGTGAGAAATCTCCGGGGCGGCACGATCACCACCCTGACGCCGCACCGGGAGGCGCGCTGGACTACATCGAGCAGCGACCTCGGCTCGAGCGACTGCGCCGCCGCCGAGGCTCGACCGCCACAGAAGAGATCGGTGGGCCAGCGCATGAACCCGGCGGCGAAGCCGGTGGAATTGGTCGAATAGAGGCTGTCCAATGGGACGCCCGGTGTCTGTGCCGCCGCCCGGCCGGCGAGGCCGAGCAGCAGGAGCAGGGCAAGGATGGGGCGCAACGTTCTCGGCCTTTCGATGGAAGACAAGCTTATATCCGGCCTTTGGCACGACGCCTCCGGCCCTCAACCGTTAAGCATCTGGTGCAGCGAGCCCAACCGATCGGCCCAATAGCCCTTCATCCGCTCGGCGGACGGCTTATCAGGGAGCTTGCGGTGCTGCACCGCCACCTGGCTCTTGGCGGCCCCTTTGGCGGCGAAGTAGAGCTCGACCGAAGTGCCGTCGGGCCAGGTCACCCGCATGGATTTGCCGGGGACCGCGCTCCGCACCGTGAGGCCGACGGTGTCGAGCCACCGGCGCCGAGTCCGGGCGTCGCGGAAGGCCCGGTAGAGCCTGCCGACCGGCACCCCGAAGGTCTTGCTCTTGCTGGCTTGGTACTCTCCGCCGCGGCGTTGCCCGATGGCTCGGAGGCCCTTGATCCGCTCGTACCCCACGGTCACGGTCTGGGTCCACCAGCTCGGCACGTCGTACTTCTCCCGCACGTACGCCGCGATCTCGCGGTGGGACCATTGGTGCGCCCCGACCCGGTCGAGCGCCCACAGCCAACGCTCCCAGGTACATCCGGTCTTCGCCTTGATGGTGATGTCACTCATTCCGGCAAGCTTGGCGTAGTCGAGCGCGGGCTGCTTGGCGGGCGGTGTGGCCTTGCGGAGCTGGTTATCGAGGAGATGGGCACGAGCGGTGGTATAGGCTTCGCCCGTCCGGGCCATGCGGGCGCGTACGAGGCGCTTGAAGTCCTTGTCGGTGGGCATCGCTTGGTCCTTTGGTCAGGCCACGGGCACGCTCCCCAGCCACGCGCCGCGCGGCGACGCAAAGGAACTAGCGATGCGGATCCGGGAGTATGCCCCCCTTTGCCTCTCCATGGACCCTCGCTGGGGAAGGGTCGCCGAGGTTGGGCGTGGACCACCGCCCGTCCCTCAACGATGCCGAAAGTGAACCGGACGCGCAAGGCGGGGCCGGGAGCGCGGCTGGGTCAGGCCCGGGCGAAACGGTAGCGCTGCACGGTCGCCCCGGATTCGAATCGCTCGGTCTCCATCAAATTCAGGTTGCGCCGCACGCCGTCATCCGCGAACAGCCGGGTCCCGCCGCCGAGTAGCACCGGATACTGAATCAACCGCACCTCATCGACCAATCCTCGTTCGAGCATCGCTCGCGCCGCCCCCGCTCCGGCGAAGACCGCGACCGGGCGTGTTGCCTCCCGCTTCAGACGCGGAACATCCTCGGGCGTCACAGCGTGTCGGTCATGAGGGCGTCCAGCGAGGTGTCGCTGGTCATCCACTCGATGTCGCCATTACGGTCCTCGATGTATCCGTCCAAGGAAACGCTGATCTGCAGGAACATTTCAGCCATCGCGTTACCCTCCGGTGCAAGTGCAAGCAGGCCCACGGCCAACCCCTGGCTCGCCATCCCTGGAACCCCAATGAAGCCAGGGTAAACCATTGGGCCAAGCGCGGATGGCAGGTCCCCCGGGGCGCCGCTAGATTTACATCCCAAACAACGACCGCGCCGATGACCGACATCAGTAAGCCGACCGCCATCCCCTCGACCGACGAGGCCTACCACCCCGACGCCGTCGAGGCCAAGTGGCAGGCCCGCTGGGCCGAGCGCCACATCAACGAGCCCGATCTCGATCACCCGGCGCGGCCGTTCTACAACCTGATGATGTTCCCCTACCCGTCGGCTGAAGGGCTGCACGTGGGGAACATGTTCGCGTTTACGGGGGCGGACCTCTACGGCCGGTTCAAGCGGCTCCAGGGGTACGACGTCTTCGAGCCCATCGGGTATGACGCCTTCGGCATCCACAGCGAGAACTACGCGATCAAGCTGGGGATCAACCCCGCGATCCTGATCCCGCGGAACATCGAGAACTTCCGCCGGCAGCTGAAGCGCATTGGCGGGATGTTCGACTGGCGCCACGAGCTCTCGACCACCGACCCGCGCTACTACAAGTGGACCCAGTGGATTTTCCTCCAGCTCCTGAAGGCGGGGAAGGCCTACAAGAAGACGGCCGCGGTCAACTGGTGCCCCAAGGACAAGACCGTGCTCGCCAACGAGCAGGTCATCGACGGCCGCTGCGAGCGGTGCGGCACGGTGGTGGAGCAGCGGACGCTGGAGCAGTGGTTCTTCCGGATCACCGAGTATGCCGACCGACTGCTCGCTGATCTGGACGACCAGTCCAAGATGGACTGGTCCGACAGCACCACGACGGCGCAGCGTAACTGGCTCGGCCGGTCCGAGGGCGCGGAGCTCGAGTTCCCGCTTAGCGTGGGAGCGGAGACTGCCCCGAGCGCAGCCAGGGGGCAGCGGGGCAGTGGGTCGGTTCTGAAGGTGTACACCACCCGCGCGGACACGGTGTTCGGCGCCACGTTCATGGTGCTGGCACCGGAGCATCCGCTGGTGGACGCGCTCACCACTCCGGAGCAGCGCGCCGAGGTCGAGGCCTACCGCCGAGCGGCGGCGTCGAAGGACCTCGTCTCCCGGAAGGTGGGCGACCGGGAGAAGACCGGCGTCTTCACCGGCGGCCATGCGGTGAACCCGGCGACCGGCCGTGAGATCCCGGTCTGGGTGGCGGACTACGTGCTCATGGAGTACGGCACCGGCGCGATCATGGCCGTGCCCGGGCACGACGAGCGCGACTTCGAATTCGCCCGGAAGTTCGGGCTGCCGATCGTCCGCGTCGTCGCCGAGGCCCCCGCGGGTGCAGAGGGTCACCCTGACCCCGAGCGGAGGGAGGGGGAAGGGGCCGACGCCCCGCTCGACGCCCCCTACACCGACAACGAATCGGGCATCCTGGCCAACTCGGCCCGGTTCGACGGCCTGCCGGTGCCGGAGGCGAAGCGCGCGGTGACCGCGTGGCTGGAGTCGAAGGGAGCGGGGAAGGGCGTCGTCCGCTACCGGCTGCACGACTGGTGCATCTCGCGCCAGCGCTACTGGGGCCCGCCGATTCCGATCATCTACTGCGACGATCACGGGGCGGTGCCGGTGCCGGAGAAAGATCTCCCGGTCGAGCTGCCGCTGATCGAGGACTTCGCGCCGGACGACAGCGGCATCTCACCGCTCGCGCGGCACGAGGAGTGGTACTACGTCCCCTGCCCAGTGTGCGGCAAGCGCGGCCGGCGCGAGACCGACGTGAGCGACACCTTCCTCGACTCGGCGTGGTACCACCTGCGCTACCCGAGCACCGAGTTCGACGACCGTCCGTTCGACCCGGCGCGGACTCGCACGTGGCTCCCGGTGCACAGCTACATCGGCGGCAACGAACATGCGGTGCTCCACCTGCTGTACGCGCGTTTCATCACCATGGTGCTCCACGACCTCGGCCACCTGCCCTTCGACGAGCCGTACCGGAAGTTCCGGGCCCACGGGCTGATCGTGAAGGACGGGGCGAAGATGTCAAAGTCGCGGGGGAACGTGGTGGTGCCGGACGAGTACATCGCGCGCTGGGGCGCGGACACGTTTCGGATGTACCTCATGTTCCTGGGGCCATTCCAGGAAGGCGGAGACTTTCAGGACTCGGGGATCAGCGGGCCGCGGCGGTTCCTCGACAAGGTGTGGAGCTTCGTGAACGAGGCCTGCCGGGAGGGCGAGGGGCAGGAGGTGCACCACGGGGTGATCGTCAAGTTGAACCAGACCAAGAAGCGGGTGACCGAGGGGCTGGAGGCGCTGCGCTACAACACCTCCATCGCGGCGCTGATGGAGCTGGTGAACGCGCTCCGGGCGGAGAACGTGTGCGATAAGGGGATCGCGGAGGAGCTGGTGGTGATGCTGGCGCCGTTCGTGCCGCACTTCGCTGAGGAATGTTGGGAGCGGATGGGGCACCGCGAGTCGGTGTTCGAGGCCAGGTGGCCGGCGTGGGATGAAGAGCTCGTGGTCGAGGACCGGATCGAGGTGGTGGTGCAGGTGAACGGGAAGACGCGATCGAAGGTGCAGGTGGCGCGGGACGCGGACGAAGAGACGGTGGTCGCGGCGGCGATGCGGGATGTGGGGGTGCAGCGGTTTGTGGAGCAGAAGACTGTGCGGAAGCGGATCTACGTGGCAAACCGGCTGCTCAATCTGGTGGTGGGGTAGCGCGAATCGCGCCGGCCTCGCGCTCCTCGATGCCTATGACCTGGCGCAGCAGCTATCCCTTTCTCCTTGCCATCATCCCGGTGGTGCGCATTGCCGCGGCCTACCCCGGTTGGGCGAAGTTGGGCGATGTCGCCATCGTTGTGGCAGCATTGCTCGCCGCCTGTGGAGTGGTATACGGATTTGCCCTGCTGGCGACCCGCCGACGCGGCGACCGGCTTCCCCCCCTCTGTCTGCTGGGAGCTGTGCTCGCGTTGTGGGCCTACCCGCGGGTAGGCACACTCGTGCAGCAGACGACAAGCCTGTCGCACCCGGTGCTCCTTCCGCTGTGGGCGGCGGCCACGGTGGGCGTGATCTGGTGGCTGGTTCGCCGGCCGGCGCTGCTCGATCAAGTCGAGCGGTTTCTCACGCTGACCAGCGCCATGCTGGTCGGCTGGTTCGTGCTTTCCATCGGCTTCGCCGAAGGTCGAAGCGCATGGGCAGTTCGGCGAAGCCCGCTGGTGCGGCGGCTGGCGCAGCCGATCCCGGTTCGGCCGGGCGCGCGGGCCCGCCCGACTCGGGACATCTACCTGATCGTTCTGGACGAGTACGCCAATGCCGAGGTCACTGGACGGCTCTTCGGGTTCGACAATCACGTGTTCTTGGATAGCCTGCGAAAGCTGGGCTTCGTGGTGCCGACGGTCCACGGCAACTATCTGCACACCTTGTTGTCGCTCCCGTCGCTGCTCAATGCGTCTCACCTTGCGGGCCTTTCGGATGAGCTCGGCCCGCGGTCGATAGATCGGACCGTTCCGGACTATCTGGTCGAGCACAACCGAACGGTGCCTTTTCTCAAGTCGCAGGGCTACCAGTTCGTGTTCCTTCCCTCCCAATCCTGGCAGGCAACCATGCACAGCCCACAGGCGGACCGGGAGGTTCATGTGCGGCAAGGATGGGATCCCGCTCGGGAGCTCACCCGTTCGGATTTTCGGAAGGCGCTGACGAAAACCTCGCTGCTGAAGTTCATTGGAGCCTCTCGGCACGTTCGTGATCACGTGACGAGTAGCATCGCCGC
Organism: Gemmatimonadales bacterium; assembly: GCA_013813675.1. Taxonomy (GTDB): domain Bacteria; phylum Gemmatimonadota; class Gemmatimonadetes; order Gemmatimonadales; family GWC2-71-9; genus CAVVWJ01. Next base: position 14,143 of record JACCRH010000237.1, on the reverse strand, counting down.
CATCGCCCAGATGCCGAGGATCCCCGGGCCCGTATTCACGTTCGCGCACGTGCTGAGTCCGCACGATCCGTACGTCTTCGATCGAAACTGCCGCCCGGCGCCCCCGAATCCCGGCGGCAGACGGTCGAAGCACGAAGCCGTCGCTTATGTCGAGCAAATCCAGTGCGTCAATCGCATGTTGCTGGACTTGGTGAGCACATTGCTTCGAACGTCGGAGCTCGCGCCGGTCATCCTCCTTCAAGGCGATCATGGCAGCAAGACGCTGCGGTTCGACAAAGCCGGAAGCGCCGATAACATCACACTCGCCGCTGCCAAGGAGCGACTTGGCGCCTTCGGGGCGTATTACCTGCCGGACCACGGCACTGAGCTGTTTGGAGACAGCGTGACCATCGTGAACGTGATGGGAAACGTGCTGCGCTTCTATCTCGATGCCGCCCTGCCCCGGGAGCCCGATGACATGTATCTGTCGGTGGATCCCGCTCCGTACGCGCTCAAGCGCGTCGACCTCCGGTGGTTGGCTAGGGACGATTGGTCGCCCGCGCCGACCTCACCGCAATAGCCGAGCACTGACAGGAGCTCGATGCAGATCGGGGTTGACCTCGGCGGCACCAAGATCGAAGCCCTCGCCCTGGACGCGGACACCCTCGTCGCCGCCCGCCGCCGCGTCACGACCCCACGCGACTATACCGCCACCCTCGACGCCATCGCTCGCCTCGTCGCCGGGCTCGAGGCCGAGACCGGCCGGACCGGCTCCGTCGGCGTAGGCATCCCGGGCGTGGTCAGTCACGCCACCGGATTGGTCAAGAACGCCAATTCCACCTGGCTCACCGGCCACCCTCTACGTGCGGACCTCGAGGCCCGCCTCTCCCGTCCGGTCCGCCTTGCCAACGACGCCAACTGCTTCACCCTCTCTGAAGCCATCGACGGCGCCGGCCAGGGCTTTGAGACCGTCTTCGGCGTAATCCTAGGCACCGGGGTCGGCGGCGGTATCGCGATCCGCCGGCGCATCCACGACGGCCCCAATCAGATCGCCGGCGAGTGGGGCCACAACCCGCTTCCCTGGATGACCGACGAAGAGCGCGCCTCCGCGCCCCGGTGCTACTGCGGGAAGCACGGCTGCATCGAGACCTACCTCTCCGGCCCCGGCTTCGAGCGCGACTCCGTGCTCCTCTCCGCCACCACGCGCTCGAGCCAGGACATCGTCCGAGCCGCGGCCGCCGGGGAGCCCCACGCTGTCCAGGCGGTACGCCGCTACGAGGACCGCCTCGCCCGCGCCCTCGCTGCCGTCATCAACGTCCTCGACCCCGACGCCATCGTCCTCGGCGGCGGCATGTCCAACCTGCCCGACCTGGCCTCGACGACCTCGGCCCTACTCCCGCGCCACGTCTTCTCCGACACCGTGCTGACCACGGTCCTCCCCAACGTCCACGGTGACTCGAGCGGCGTGCGCGGCGCCGCGTGGCTCTGGTTATCGGTCCCCGAGTAGCGTACCGCTCGACCCGGGAACCCTTCCCCCCGCCCATCGGTTACCTGGCCATGTCATCCATCGAGCTGGGTCTCAACACCTCTACGGGCGCGAGGTGATCCCGCGCGTGCGACAACTGCTCGCAGAGGCGCGGCCGGCGCGTGCCGAGAGCGGCAGGGCCACAGCAGGCAGATAGCCCCGAGTCCAGCTCAGCCGAACCGCAACGTGAAACCGCCGCCGACAGTCCCGAGCTGTCGGCGGCGGTTCACTCTGGTGGGTAAACGGCTACGGGGCCGCTTCCGCCTCTACCCCCAGAACGACGTCGGTGAAATCCGGCTCGCCTGGTCCGCCCGGATTGTCGCCATCCTCGAAATTGATGGTCCAGTTGGGGAAAGTCCCGGTAACCTGCGCAGCAGGAGCGGCTGGGGCCGGTTCACCCGCACGGGCGGTGCCCTGGTTGAACCGCAGCCGCACCTGACTCCCCGGCTCGAACACTACGGCTGAGTCCCCGGGGCCGCCGAAAATCCTGGTCGAGTCGCCGACGGCCCTCGAGCACACGTTCAGGAAGACCTGGTCCCCGAGCGGGACGGTAATTCTCTCCCCCTGAAGGTCGCAGCTGATGCCGAGCAGCCTGAGCTTTATGGTGGACCGGGCCGTAACGTCGAGGGCGCAGTCTATACGCGTGCCTGAGGTGATGCAGCCCTGGGCGACCGGAGGCGGCGGAGACACGCTGACCGTTTGCGTCTCGACGTCGGTGGCGCCCTGGTTGTCCGTCACGGTGAGCGTGACCGTGAAGTCGGTCGGAGCGGTAACGGTGTAGGTGTGCGACGGATTATTCACATCCGCGGTAGCGCCGTCGCCAAAGATCCATGCATGGGTCGCGATGGTACCCGGGGCCGCGTCGGTACTGGTGCTGGTGAAGCTGCAGGTCGCCGCCTCACAGGTGTGGGTGAAGCCCGCCGTCGGCGGTGTGTTGGGCAGGGTGGCAGGAGTGACGGCGACCGTTTGCGTCTCGACGTCGGTGGCGCCCCCGTTGTCCGTCACGGTGAGCGTGACGGTGAAGTCGGTGGGAGCGGTAAGGGTGTAGCTGTGCGACGGATTCTGTACGTCGGCAGTAGCACCATCGCCGAAGGTCCACGCATAGGTAGCGATTGTGCCTGGGGCCGCGTCGGTGCTGGTGCTGGTGAAGCTGCAGGTCGCCGCATCACAGGCGTGGGTGAAGCCGGCCGTCGGCGGCGTGTTGGCCGGATCGGCAGGAGCGATGGTGATCGTGCTGGTCTTCGTCTGGCTCAAGCCCTGAGCATCACCGACCGTCAGGCTGACCTCGAAGTCCCCGGCAGTGGTATAGATGAACGACGCATTCGCCGTGTTGGCGTCAGGAGTGCCGTCGCCATCGAAATCCCAGCTCCACTCCGTCACCGCTGCATCATCAGTGCTGCTGCTGGCAAAATTACACGCCACGTTGATGGTGCATGGCGGCACCGCGAAGTTGGCCACCGGCGCTGTGTTCTCGGTCGGGCGGGTGCCGCCGTCATCACTACACGCCGAGGCCAGCACCAGCGTGCCGGTTACTGCAGCCAGCATACCGATTGATCGCATGGAACCATCCCAGCCTGAAATGGGAACCGACGGGTGTGATGCGCGTGCCCTTGGACGCCGCATGCGCCAGAGCCGTGCCAATCGCCATCGAAAGATCGCACGTCCTCGGTCTCAGCCGCAACCCTTGATTCTACATGGACTTGATGTTCCGATCCGCGCGGCATCATACCTGTGCGGCAGACCCACACCTGTGGCGACCGCCAGCGCCCCGGCTCTCGTTCGAGGCCCTGTGGGCCTGCGCTATATTCGAGCATGATCCCGCCGACAACTGACGATGCCTTCCTCGTCGAGCTCCGCGCCGCCGTCGCCGTGCTCGATCGGGTCGTGGCCGACCGCACCCTCCTCGCCGGCATCCCCGCCGCCGACCGCCACCGCCTCCTCCAAGCAGCGGGCCACGTATACGCGCCCGATGCGGTGAGCCGGCGTCAGCTGGTCCGCGCCGCCGCCCGCCGCCGGAGAACCGAGCGCACCGAGCGCGAGGAGTCGGTCCGCGACCGCACCGGCATCCGCACCCTCCGGCGCCGGCCGGTCTTCACCTCGCCCAATGTCTTTCCGCCGGTCCCGCCCGAGTCCTTCACCCCCGAGGACGTGCACGCCCTCCACGCGCCGCGGGAGCCGGTCGAGCGGCAGCATTGCTACGTCTGCAAGACGCACTTCACGGCGCTGCACCACTTCTACGACCAGCTCTGCCCGCCGTGCGCCGAGTTCAACTTCGCCAAGCGCTTGGCGCTCGCCGACCTCCGCGGCAGGGTGGCGCTGCTGACGGGCGGGCGGGTCAAGATCGGCTACCAGGCGGGGCTCAAGCTGCTGCGGTCCGAAGCACGGCTCATCGTCACCACCCGCTTTCCCCGCGACTCCGCGGCCCGCTATGCGCGCGAGCCGGACTTCGCCGATTGGCGCGACCGGCTCGAGATCTTCGGCCTCGATCTCCGGCACACGCCCAGCGTGGAGGCGTTCTGTCACGAGCTGGTGACGACGCGCGAGCGGCTCGACTTCATCGTCAACAACGCCTGCCAGACCGTCCGCCGCCCGCCCGCCTTCTACGCACACATGATGGCCGCCGAGCGCGCCGCGGCCGACACCCTGCCATCATTCGCCCGGGCCCTCCTCGGCCACTACGAGGAATGGCGCGACGCGCACCCCGCGCTCCACCGCCGCGCCGACGTCGGCCCCGCTGCGTTCGACCGTCGGCTCCCGAGCCTCGCGGGAATCGCGAGCGCCGCCGAGCTCTCCCAAGTGCCGCTTCTGCCGGACGAGCACGACGTAGCGGCGCACCTCTTTCCCGAGGCACGCCTGGACGGGGACGGCCAGCAGGTGGATCTCCGCCAGCGGAACTCCTGGCGCATGCTGATGGCCGACGTTCCGTCGGTCGAGCTGCTGGAGGTGCAGCTGGTGAACGCCGTGGCGCCGTTCATTCTGAACGCCCGCCTCAAGCCGCTCATGCTTCGGACGCCGGGCCGGGCGAAGCACATCGTGAACGTATCGGCGATGGAGGGGCAGTTCTACCGCAATTTCAAGACGACCCGCCACCCGCACACCAACATGGCCAAGGCGGCAGTCAACATGATGACCCGGACGGCCGCTGCCGACTACGAGCAGGACGGGATCCACATGAACGCGGTGGACACCGGGTGGGTGACCGATGAGGATCCCGCGGAGATCGCGGCGCGGAAGATGGCGGAGCACCGTTTCCATCCCCCGCTCGACATCGTGGACGGCGCGGCGCGGATCGTGGACCCGATCATCGACGGGGTCAACACCGGCGAGCACATGTGGGGGCGTTTTCTGAAGGACTATCGGCCGACCGACTGGTAGGCGCGGGCGAGCGAGAGCGAGATCCTGGCTACTACCTCACGGAACGAACTGGTAATGGTTGTTTGGCCGGGTGCCTTGGACCAGCGATAGCCGGGGTTGGGCATTGACGAACACGCGGGCCAGGGCCGCCTCGGCGCTGGCCGGGACCGGTGGCGTGGCGACCTCGCTCCAACCGCCGGTCGCGGGATCGAAGACCAGCCCCCGATTCCGCCGGACGCTCGTCGCGTCGAAGATATCGACTGGATACTGCGCCCGCGCGACCCAGCTCCCCTCGCCGACCGCCGCCGTGGCCGTCGTCGGAGCGGAGAGTTCGGGAGCCGTCGGCTCACCGGCGCACGCGATCACCGATCCCGCAAGGAGCACCATCTGCCGGCGCATAACCCCTCCGTGAGGATACCTGAGGAGGCAAGGTCGCCTGGCCGGTTCAAGCAGTTGTCAAGTCGAAGGGGGGCCTTCCGTTCTTCAGTGCACCCATGAGCGCCCGCACCGCGCGCTCCTTCGCCTTGGCCTCGACATCGACGGTGATCCGCCGCCCCCGCCACGCCGCGGGAAAGTCCCGCAGGTCGATGTAGTCCGCGTGCGGCCGCGGGTTGCTCGAGCTCCAGCCGTCGCGGGGCGAGGAGATGTGGGTCCAGGGCTCCCGGTCGCCCCAGGTGGCCGCGGCCAGCTCCGTCGCCTCCTCCACCGAAGTCCCGTCGGGATGACAGCGGTGGTGATGGGCGTCGTACACCAGCGGCACCCCGGTCCGCCGGCAGAGGGGCAGCAGGTCCGCGGGCGCGAACCGGTGATCGTCGTTCTCCAGTGCCGCCCGGCTCCTGGCCCGGTCGCTCAGGAGCGCCAGCCCTCGCTCAAGGCGCTCCAGCGATGCCGCGATCCCGCCGGCGGTGCTTCCCCCGTGGAAGACCAGGGTGTCGGCCCCGATCAGTTCGGCGATCGCAGCCTGGAAATCCAGCTCCTCCACCGACGCGCGCACCACGTCCGCGCGCTCCGAGTTGAGCACCACGAACTGATCGGGGTGGAAGCTGAGCCGGACGTTCCGCTCCCGCGCCAGTGCGCCCGCCCGCTCGAACGCGCCGCGGATCGCGCCCTTCCTGTCGAGGGTGTCCAAGGCATACCCGGTCACCGGGTGGGTGCCCAGCGGCAGAATCTGGCTGTTGATCCGGAACGCGCCGATGCCGAGCGCGGCGCACTGCTCAACCGCGGCCGCGAGCGCCGCCGCGTTCTCGCCGGCGATCGCGGCCAGATAGGTGCGGCGTGCGCCTCGGGCCAGGGTCGAGACGTAGCGGTGAGTGGCGGTGCGAAACCGGATCGGCGCGTCGAGGAACTGGCAACAGAGGCCGAACCTCGGCGTGAGGCTGGTGGCTATGCGGTCCTCACAGGATGCCGACGATCCAGTTGCCCAGCACGTAGCCCACCGCGGCCACGCCCAATCCCACCAGGAACATGTCCATCCCGCTCCGGAAAAGTCCCCGCCCGGTGAACGCGCTGCGGGCCGCGCCCACCGCGAAGTGAGACGCCATGGCAAGGGCGAAGGACATCCAGATAGCCCAGGGCTCGGTGCTCACCAGCAGCGGCGCCACCGGGATGAACGCGCCCAGCGCGGTCGCGGTCCCGGTCACCCACGCCTCCCGCATCGGGGTGCTGCTGGCCTCGCCGATTCTGAGCTCTTCGCGCACCTTCTCGTCGAGGGCTCGCGCCGGATCGCTCATCACCTGGGCCGACAGCGACTCGGCCTGGGCGGCCGGGATCCCCTTGGCCTGGTAGAGCAGGCTCAGCTCCTCCCGCTCCAGCTCCGGCATCAGCCGGATCTCCTCCCGCTCCATGGCGATCTCATGCTCGAAGACCTCGCGCTCGCTCTTGGCGGCGAGGTAGCCGGAGGCGCCCATCGAGAGCGCGTCGGCCATCATCCCGGCGATCCCGGCGACCACCACCGTGTGGCCGGCCATCTCCAGGCTTCCCTGGGCCCCGATCATGCCCGCGACCAGGCCAAAGTTGGCGGTGAGCCCGTCGTTGAAGCCGTAGACCACGTTGCGGAGGAACCCGCCGGCCCCGGTCCTGTGCCAGGGCTCCCCCTCCGCACCGGTCATCCGGGCCAGGGTCTGGGCGTGCCCCTTCGACTCCTGGGCCAGCTGGAGCGCGGTCGGCCCGACCGGGCCGTCCGGCGTGGAGTCGTAGAGCCGGAGGTAGCCTTTAACCTCCCGTCCCTCTTCAGCCAGGAGCACGGGCAGAAGCACCGAGCCGCCCAGTCGGCGGGCCAGCCAGGCGCGAAACCGGGCCGGGCGGCTGGGCGTTGGAATACCTACCGGGTGCCCGTTCTCCGCCAGCAGCTTGCGCCACATGTCCACGTGGCGGTCCTCCACGTCGGCCAGGCTGAGGTAGAGGTCCGCCCGGCCACGATCCGGCTCGGCGCGGGCCAGCTCCCGGTAGAGGAACGCGGCGTCGGCCTCGTCTTCCAGGTGGTGCAGCCACTCGGTCGGGGGGGCGGGCAAAGTCGGGGGCATGATGGAAGCTAGCGGGAGCGGCGGACGGCCGGACGGATGAAGTAGCTTCCACCGGTCCACCGCCCTGCAACCATCGCCGCCTCCCCCGCATCTTTAGAGCGCCATGACCAGGACCCTGTCCATGGAATCTTTCCTTCTCGCCGATGCCGAGTCCGTGGTCGCCCGGGCCAGGCAGGGAGAGGAAGCTGCCCTCGAAGCCCTGTACCGGGCCTTCGAGGGCCCGGTCTACAACCTTGCCCGCCGGATCTGCCGCACCAAGGAAGACGCCGAAGATGTGCTCCAGGAAACCTTCTTCGAGGTCTGCAGGAGCATCGGCCGGTACCGGGAGGAGGGCAGTCTCTGGGGGTGGATCCGGACCATTGCCGCCAGTAAGGCGCTCATGCGGCTCCGCCGCAACAAATACCGCGACACCGACGAGCTGCACGACGAGCTGGTGGGGCATCTGAAAGAAGAAACTCATCTTCGGATGGACCTCGAAGCGGCTCTGGAGCGGCTCTCCGAGGTTTCCCGCGCGGTGGTCTGGCTGCACGACGTAGAGGGCTACACCCACGACGAGATCGCGGGGATGATGGGCAAGACCGCCAGCTTCTCCAAGTCTCAGCTGGCCCGGGCGCATGCCCGGCTCCGCCGGTGGCTTGGCGAGGAGGTGGCCGCGTGATCCACCTCTCCATGGAGACCCTGGTGGGCCTTCGGGAAGCCGGCATGGAGCCGGGCGCCGCCGCCGCTCGAGAGCACCTGGACGCCTGCGCCCTCTGCCGCGCCGAGCTCGAGCGGCTGCACCAGCGGGTGGCCCGACTCAAGGCCCTTCCCCCGCTGCGACCCGCCCGGGATCGGTGGCCCGCAGTGCGCGACCGGGTCCGGGCCGAGCGGAGGCGCCAGCGGGCCCGGTTCGCCGGACTCTCGGGGCTGGCAGCGGCGGCCTCGGTCGCGCTTGCGCTGGCAGTGAGCACGCTGCGGCAGCCGGAGGCGGGGCTGACCCCCGCGAAGATCGAGCAGACGATGGCCCGCTCCCAGGTCCTGGAGTCGGCCATCGACCGGATCGACCCCGAAAGCCGGGTGCTGGACGGCCGCACCGCGGGGATCGCCCAGGAGCTGGAAGACCGGATCGCCCGGGTGGACCGCGAGCTGGAGATGGTGGAGCTGACGGAGCCGCAGTCGCGGGACAGCGACCTCCTGCGGCTCTGGCGCGAGCGGGTGGGCTTGCTCGACGCCTTGGTGGACGTACACGCGACCCGCGCCAGTTACGTGGGGCTCTAGCCCGGGAGGTCCTCTCATGCGACGTCAGGTACTCATCGGCGCGCTGCTCGCGGCCGGCAACCTCATCGCCCCGGCATCCCCAGGGTCGGCTCAGGAACCCGAGATCATCCACCGCGAGCGCGGCCCCGACCGGCTGATGCGGGTCATGCTGGACCGCCGGGCGCGGCTCGGCATCAAGGTCAACCTCCAGCCGCGGCAGACCGACTCGGTCGGCGCCTACGTCGACGCAGTCACCCCCGGCGGCCCGGCCGCCCAGGCGGGAATCCGGTCGGGCGACCTCATCACCAAGCTGGACGGGAAGTCGGTGCTCGCGGGCGGCGCGGCCGAGAACGACGACCTGCGGATCCACCGGTCGGCACCGGGCCTCCGACTCATCGAGTTGGCCGCGAGGTTGGAGCCCAATGACACGGTCGCGGTAGAGTATCGCCGGGGCAAGGATCGTCGGACGGTTTCGGTAGTGACGGCGGACGAGCCGGGAATGGGCTTCGGGATGAGCCGGGGGGAGCGGTTCAGCTTCCGCTACCCCGACCCCGGCGGGCCGGGCGGAGACCCCCGGGCGCCGGTGGGCGACTTCATGGGGCGGGTCGAAATGGCTGGGCCGGGCTGGGGGTTCCTCAGCGGCTCCCCCCTGGGCCGGCTCGAGCTGGCCCCCCTTAACTCTGATCTGGGGCGATACTTCGGCACCGACGAGGGGGTGCTGGTCATCAGCGCGCCCAAGGACTCGGCCCTGGGACTCCGGGGAGGCGACGTGGTGTTGGCGGTCGACGGGCGGGCCCCCTCGAGCCCATCCCACCTGCTGAGGATCTTGCGGAGCTACGAAACGGGAGAAACCTTCAAGTTGGACATCATGCGGAACCGCAAGCGGGAAACCGTCACCTCCCGCATCGGTGAGCGGGACGAGTGAGTCTCGCCTCCTGTGCGCCCGCTCACAGATGTCCTTCCGGGACGTTGGTATATCTTCGGCCCACCCTTGGAGGAAACTATGGGAATCCTGTGGACCTTGATCATCGGGTTGGTCGTCGGCGCGATCGCAAAGCTGTTGATGCCCGGCAAGGATCCTGGCGGGTACATCGTCACGATGCTGATTGGCGTGGCCGGTGCGTTGCTGGCCGGTTTCCTCGGACGGGCGCTCGGCTGGTATGCCAACCCCGGGGAGGGGCCTGGGATCATCGCTTCGATCATCGGCGCGATGCTCCTGCTGTTGATCTATAAGATGTTCGTGGGACGAAGAGGGACCACCGTGCCGTAAGTGGAGTAGGCGAGCGGCGGGCCGGCAGTGGTGAGTGGCCTGTCACCCTGAGCGGAGCGAAGGGGACCATGTCTGTTATGGTCCCCTTCACTCCGTTCAGGGTGACACTCACACGGCAAGCCGGCTGCGAGGTTCTTTCCCGGGATACACCCGCCTGACCAGTTCCGCGAACATCGGCAGGTCCAGGCTCTGCGCGCCGTCGCTCATCGCGCGGTCCGGATCGGGGTGCACCTCCACGAGCAAGCCACAGGCCCCAGCGGCGAGCGAGCCGAGGCCGAGCGGCACGACCAGCGACCTGAGTCCCGCCGCGTGGCTGGGATCCACGATCACCGGCAGGTGGGTGCGCTGGCGGACCAGCACCACGGCATTGAGATCCAGCGTGTGGCGAGTGGCCCGCTCGAAGGTCCGGATGCCCCGCTCGCAGAGCACCACGTTGGGGTTCCCCTCGGCCAGGATGTACTCCGCGGCCATGAGCCATTCCTCGATGGTGGCGCCGGCCCCCCGCTTGAGGAGAATCGGCTTGCCGCTCCGGCTGGCGGCCCGGAGCAGGGTAAAGTTCTGCATGTTGCGCGCGCCGATCTGGAGCATGTCGGCGAAATGCGCGACGACGGCCACCTCTTCCCAGCTCAACACCTCGGTCACCACCGGCAGGCCGGTCCGCTCGCGCGCGTCGGCCAGGTAGCGGAGGCCCTTCACGCCCAGGCCTTGGAAATCGTAGGGTGAGGTCCGCGGCTTGTACGCCCCGCCCCGCAACATGTCGCCACCCGTCTTGGCGATCGCATCGGCGGTCTCCAGGATCATGGCCTCGCTCTCGACCGAGCAGGGGCCGGCGATGAGCACCGGGGCCTCGCCGCCGAAGACGACGTGCCGCACCTCCACCCGGGTCCCCTCTGGAGCGCGCTTGCGGTCCACCAGCGGTACGTCGGGCTTCTTGGTGTAGTGCGCCGGAGTCGGCGGCGGAGCGGAGAGCCGGGAGCCTTCGATCCATGCCTCGTAACTTCCCAGCACCACGACGCGCGCCGCGAGCGCCTCGACTTCCTCGAGCGCCTCGGCCAGGCGGGGATCGGTCGTGGAGCCGTCCACATCCACATAGAACCGATAGGTCCATGGAGCCGACCGCTCGGGGCGCGACTGCAGCGCCATGAGGTTCACGCCTCGCACGCCGAAGGCCTGGAGCGTGAGCGCCAGCATGCCCGGCTTGTGGTCGATCAGCACGATGACCGACGTCTTGTAGCGGGTGGCGCCTCCCTTCGCCGGTGGCAGCGCCGCCGCGTCGGAGCGGGTGAAGGTGAGGAAGCGGGTCTGGTTGCTGGGATCATCCTCGATCCGCTCGGCGAGCGGCACCAGGCCGTGGGTGTCGGCGGCGTGCCGCGCCGCGACGGCGGCGAGGGCCGGATTCCCCTCCTGGGCCACGATCTCGGCGCTGCCGGCGGTGTCCCACGCGCTCACCAACTCCACGTCGGGAAGGTGCCTGGCGAGCCACTCGCGGCACTGTCCTAGCGCCACTGGGTGGGAGAGCACCCGTTTGATGCTCTCGAGCGTTGCGCCCGGCGCCGCCATCAGCGTGTGGTGCACCGGATAAAGGATCTCGTGGGTGAGCCGGAGCGCGCCGTCGCCGAAGGCCTCTTCCAGCAGATCGTAGGTGGTCGTCACCGAGCCGATCAGGGAATTCTCGATCGGAAGGCACCCCGCCTCCGCCCGGCCGTCGCGGACCGCGGCGACGACGTCTTTCGCCTCGCGGCACGGCAGCGTCTCCAGGCCGGGCCACCGGCGACGGGCGGCCGCTTCGCTGAAGGACCCGTGAGTGCCCTGAATCGCAACGCGCATAGGTACGCTCCAAGGGTGGTCAAACAAAAACCCCGCCGGTGAGTCCGGCGGGGCGTCGGGCGGTCCGGTCGGTGGTTACAAGACGCCACCGGCTCCGGACGGCAGGAGCGCCGCGCCGGGGTTGCTAAAGTAAAAGGGCCATGAGTTGGGAAGGCGGAACATGGAGTGAAGCTACGGGTCGGTCAGCGCGTTTGTCAAGCCAAGTTATCTTGATGCGTGCCGTTCCTCGCGCTGCTGGTCCTGCTCGCGCTACCCGAGGCCGTGCCGGCGCAGGGTCTCCCCGCCTATCGCCCGATCAATCCGGTCGCGGCCTCGCGGAGCGGCCTCTCCTTCGAGCCGTTCCGCGCGCCCCGCCCCGGCCGCTGGGTCGCCGAGCTCAGCCTCGACTACGCCAGCACGATCGAATACAACGAGGAGCCGCAGGCGTCGTTTCTGCTCGATTCGGAGTTGCTGCGCCTCCGAGCCGCCGTCTCCCGCGACTTGAGCCCCGCCGCGTTCGTCCTGGCCGAGGCCGAGCTGCTGGGCGCATATGACGGCATCTTCGACGGATTCCTCGAGTGGTACCACGGCCTGTTGGGGATCCCCATCCCTGAGCGGGAGCGCCGGCCCCGCAACAGCTTTCTCTATTCCGCGGACCTGGTCGGCCGGGGGCCGGTTCCCCGGGAGCCGGGGTCGCTCTTCCTGGGCGATCTTCGTCTCGGACTCGGCCTGCGGGCGCATGCCGGAGTCCAGAGCATCGTCGCGCTGACGCTGCCGACCACCACCGGGCCGGCAGGCTACGGCCGCGGCGAGATCTCGGCGAGCCTGCTCAACACCGCGAGATTCGCCCTGCTCCCGCGGCTGGTGTTCGAGGGCAGCCTGTCCGGGGGATACACCCCATCGCACGGACCGCTCGCCGATTCGCAACGCGAGGTCTTTGTGGCCGGCAGCTCGGGGCTGCGCTGGCGGTTCTGGGGACGCCAGGCGCTGTACGGCAATCTCTTTCTCCATTCCCCCTACTACCACGACACGACGCTGCCCTCATTGGACCGTCGAGATTTCTCGTTCGATTTCGGCTGGATACTCGCTGGAATGGACGGGAGAGACCTGCGCGTCGGCATGACGGAGGACCTGGAGCCGGGTGGGCCGGCGGTCGACCTGGTGCTCCGCCTGGGAGCCGTCTTCTAGCTCTTGGACTCCGACTGCGCGGGAAAGAGGAACTGCTCCATGTTCTGCAGCAGAAACTCCTTCGCCTTCGGCTCGCGAAGGTTCAACCCGTAGTGGTTGATGAGCTGCTGCTGGGTCTTTGTCCATTCCGCCCAGCAGACGCCGCAGATCTCGTGAAAGGCTCTGCGGCCGAGCTCGGTGGGGAATGGCTGAAACGCCATCCCTTCGCGCGTCTGGCCGCACCGCCGGCACTGGAGAGTCGCCATGGCGGCAAGATAGGCGGCATGGGAAATGTGATCCAGTCTACGGGCCGCGGGCGCGGTAATCGCTACCTTGCGTCATGGGGTGATCCGTTTCAACGCCACATCCGCCCGCCGGACCAGGCGGGCCCCACTGGCCGTACCCAGGCCGGTTCCGATACCGAAAACCATTGCTGTCGTTAAGGTTATTGCAGGGAGCAAGGTCAGCGGCCAGCTCATGAGGGTGGCGGTCAGGGCGGCCACCAGGGGCGCGAATCGAGACTGGACGGCGTCCACGAAACGCAGGCGGCGGCTGACGAACCGGCGGGCCAGCAGGTAACCAACCAGGCCCGCGGCAAGGGTCACGAAGAATTGGGTCATTGTGGTGCTCCGGTCGAGGAATGCGCTAGCGTTCCAGTACGGAACACCGGGGTGAAAGATTCATCCCACGGACCATAGCGACTCTGTCCTTAGCCCACGAGCTCGAGGGAGGAGGCCAGCGATGCTGAAACGACATCCGACGGTGCAGGTCCCGGACATCGGTCCCATGGATCATGCCTGGGATCTTCTGGGAGAGTGGCAGGCGGAGTTCGAGTTGCCGGAGTCGGAGTCGCCGGTGCATGGGAAGGTGACGTTCCGTTCCTGGGGCGACGCCGAGCTGGTGCTCGATCCCATCGAGGCGGCGATCGCCGGCATTCCATCCAGCGTACCGCTGGAGCGCGCCAGCGAGGTCCACCTGACCGATGCGGGCGGCGGTGCACTGCAGTGGGTGCTGCACGCGCCTTCGACCAACTGGTCGCTCCAGGCCACCATGTGGCCGGGGTCGCTGCACCTGTTCGTGCACGACTCGGAGGACGACGAGGAGCATCTCTATCGCGCCCGGGCGACACGGAACCGGGAGTACTATTTGAGGAAGTATCCGGTGGCGTAGGGAGAGAGGGCGCAGATGCACGGTGAAAGTCCAGTGCGAGAAAAGCATGGACAGTAGGTGGGCAGTAAAAAGAACGTGAATTGTCATCCTGAGCGAAGCGAAGGAGCCATGCGC